>CAZRMA010000169.1:0-7886 GCA_964600655.1 uncultured Ignavibacteriaceae bacterium | reverse complement strand
CTATGGAAGCATCTAGAACAAACTCTTTATTATCAATATCATCTGAACTTTAATCTTAATTTAATTCACTTTCAATATCTTTATTTAATCTAATGCTATTTTCAAAAAGCTCTTCAGATAATTCAAAATTATCCATATTGTTTTGTATCATTCCTTTGATTTTATAGATATCAGCAATTGATAAAGTGTCATTAATTTTACAAGCTATTTCCATGGCTTTATTAGCATAAGCATCGGCAAGAGCAGAATTATTTAATTTAGTATAGATAAATGCTTTACCAATATATGCAATTGCACAATTTGAAAGATAATTGTTTGCAAGTGAGTGGGTTATGCATTTATTAAATTCTTCCAGGCCTGCATCATAATTTTCCATTCTAGTTAACAGCATTCCAACATTATGATATGTCCTAGATAAACGGCGGCTATCTTTTACTTCATCGAATCTTTTAATTGCATTTTTGTAATTCCAAATAGCTTTTTCAAAGTCACCCTGCATAGTATTAATAATTCCTAGGTTGGTTGAAATCATTGCAGAAGTATGAATATCCTCTTCATCTTTTAAGAAAACCAGGGCATTTTCAAAATGTATTTTTGCTTTTTCAAACTTCCCTTTTTCACCATATAATGTTCCAAGCATATTCTCACATTTTGCTAATCCCTGTTTGCTGGATATATTTAAGTATAGCTGCATGGCTTCAGAAATGAAATAGTTAGATTCATCCCAAAGAGCTTGAGCCCAATATATTTTAGATATCATCAATGCCGCTTCTGCTGTTATTTCAGGGAACTTTTCATTAGAATTTAATTTGAAATATATATTTTCTGAAATTTCCTGTGCAAATGAATTTTCTCCGGCAAATAACATAAGCTGAGATAATTCAAGAATCAATTTATAGTATAGTTCTTCTGATAAGATTTTCTCACTTTCTGTTATAATCACATCAATCAATAACCGGTAATCAACGCTTTCCGGAAGCTTATATTCAAAGTGTGATTTTTCTAATTCAGGTATTTCTATTGCTTCAATTATTGAGTTGTCATCTTCAAGTTTTTTAAAAAACTTATCCGCTGTTTCAGAAGATAAATATTTTTTAATTAGATTTTTAAGATCGATTATAATATTGTCGTTATTATTTGTCATATAATATTTTGTCTTAAGCTACCCGGTTATCTAACAATTCTTCAATCTGATTAACTTTTATTGAAGCACTAATCTGTTTATAATAATTGAGTGAATTATTTAGGTAAAAATTTTTTGATTCACGATTATTTATTTCATTATAAAGTTGTGCTAACTCAAATGAAGTTTCGGCAATATTCATTTCATTTTTTAGTGAAGTATTTATTCTTAAGCTTGTTTTTAGTAAAACTTCGGAGGAGTTATATTTTTGAAGTTTTTTTTCTATAATTCCTTTAGTTTTATAAATATCAGCTATGGTTAGTTTATCATCAATCGAATGGCTAATCTCTAAGGCTTTATCTGCAAACTCAAGAGCTTCTGCTACAGAATCAATGGCAAACAAGGCTTGAGATTTTGCATGATAAATTAAACACAATGTTGGCAAATAATTTCCTTGCTTAGCGAATTTTATACCCTCGTCAAATTCTTCAATTGCAGAAACATAGTCTGTGGATTCGAGGTAGATTATCCCAATATTTAGCTTCGCCTCTGCCATGCCCTTCGTGTTTTTTAATGCGGAATGAATATTATTTGCACTCATTAAATGTGTTAAAGCTCTTGCACGATTTCCATTTATATTTTCAATTAAGCCAAGGTTGGTTTCAAGTTTTGCTACCAATTCCGGATCGATTTCGCTAGTTAGAAAAGAAAGACTGTTCAAAAAATGTTTTTTTGCATTTTCAAAATCTCCGAAATCTGCGAAAATAGTCCCAAGAAGATTTTCACATTTAGCTACCCCTAAAATTTTACCTGAAGTTTTGTATTCCAGTGCAGCTTCACTAAGTGATGTTATGCATTTGGACCAATTTGCTCGTTTGCTATAAATAATTGCAAACCCATACAGCACTTCTGCTTTTTGACCATTGCTTAAATTATACTTATCGGCTTTTCTATAAATTTCAGATGCCAGGTCCAGTTTACCATTTGATTCACAAATTTTACCAAGCTCTATTAGTATTTCCAGGAATTGATTGAACTCTAATTTCTTTTCTGAAAATGTTATGATTCTATCGATTTTAATTCTATCAGAGCTATTATCGATATTGATCTGTAATTGTTCTCTATAAAAATCATTTATCTTTTCAGAAATTCCTTCTTCATCTTTTTCTTGAATTAAGTTAAAGCTTCTTTTGTCAAAACTTTCAAGCTCAAAATATGAGCTTAAAAGTTTTTCCAATTCAGAATCAAATATTTTGTTGTTGCTTTGCATTTTTTAGTTTCTTTTCAGAATGCTAATTAACAAAACCATATCTTGAAAAATGAGGAAGTCTTGCATTAACTACCTGTAATTTACCGGATTGCTTTTCAACGTAGATATAATCATAGGCTGCTTTATAATACTTACCATCTTCAGCCATATAAACAAATGTAACTTTTGATGGATCTACATTACTTAAATCAACTCCCATTATTGTTAAATTATATATAACCGGTTTTGAAAAGCTGCCCGAAGGTGAAAATGTTGCAGTTCCGTTTTGATCATTTATAGACATTGTTGTATATCTACTACCCTGGAAAGAATAGCGTTGAAATCTTGCATTAGCAGTTATTGATATCCATCCAAATGGGCCTCCAGCATAACCTGTGTTGATTTCTAACAAAGATTCGTCATTACCATAAAGCATTTTACCAACAGAAACATCTTTCTTTAATGACTGACTAGCTGGCAATGAAATCCAATTAGGCTCATTAACCACTTGATTATTACTAACAGAATCTTGCGGCGAAAGTATATTAGATTCCTGATTACAACCAATAACCAGCAATGATAGTAACAATATTGATAAGAAATATTTGATCATTTTATTTTTCCCTCTACTATTATTTATTGTATTTTGAATTTCCATTTTCTATCCCTTAAGTAAGTAATTTTATTCTCCCCTAAGGGATTCTATTTTCAACTATCGTCATTATACAATCAGAATACCAAAGTTCGATAAGTAAATTGTACCTAAGGATTTTTTAACAAATACATTAGCGGTAATTTTTTCCTTTTAACATTAGCAAGAATTACTGCATTAATTCAATACCTTGTTCCAACGAGGTACAAGCATTAATAAAGAAAATTGTAGGTTATTTTGTATTTTAGAACTAAACTGTGGTTAATAATAAACTTGTCTAGCAAATATATTTCATGTTTTTAGATGAAAATTAAACAAAAAAAGAGCATTTCATATTCAATTTTTTTAATTTGAGCTTGTCAACATTTGTTTTAAATATGTTTGTTTTACAGTATTTATAATCTTACAATATTGAATTATAAATTTTTTTACTAAATCCCCAATTAGTGAGAATGAATTAATGGAAAGCCCAAGTAATTTAAATCACTTTCTTTTCGATAAAGGCAAGGACAATAAAATATCTTTTCAATTCGATAATTTCCCCTTATCTCATTTAATACTTGACCGGGATTCAATTGTATTAAATCTTAATGCGCAATGTTCGGAATTACTTGGCCGCGAAACAAAAGAAATATTAGGAAAAAAATTTGAAGATTTTGTTCATCCTGATGACGGTGCAAAATATAATGATGCTATTAAAAAGTTAAATGATTTTTATAATCAAACGTTGGTTGAGTTGAGGATTAAAAAAGATGAAAATAATTATTTCCACGCGTTATTAATAATTAATTTTGAAACCTCAAATGCCCTTAACACAAAATACTATCTGCTAGCATTGGTGGATTTTACTTCTTCTAAAATGAAGGAAGAATTCGCAAAAGATAATGAAGCAAGATTTGAAAACATGGCTAATTCAGCTCCGGTTATGATATGGATGGCTGATGTGGACGGCCTTTTTAGCTTTGTAAATAAAACATGGTTGAACTATACAGGAACTGATATAGGTTTGCAATTGGGGATGAATTGGTTAAAAAATGTTTATCCTGATGATCTTGAAAAAATGATCGAAATATATAAACAAGCAATTCGGACAAGAAAATCTTTTACAAATGAATTCCGATTTAAAAACAAAAATGGAAATTTTGAATGGATGATTATTAATGGAACTCCTAGAATGAACCAGGAAAATATTTTTATGGGATTTATAGGTTCATGTACAAATATTAATTCGCAAAAAGAATATGAAGATAAGATAAAAAAAGTTAATGAAGAGCTTATTGAAGTTAATAAATCAAAAGACAAATTTTTTTCAATTATTTCACACGACTTGCGAAATCCATTAGGAGCACAAATGAATCTATTGGATTTAATTGTTGAAGATAATTTGGTAAAAGAAGGAGGTGAAGAATTAATTAATGAAGCCTTAAATACTTCTAAGCAAGCCTTTGGTTTAATGGAAAATCTTCTAGAATGGTCAAGAATGCAGCTAGGAAAAATTTCCATTAACCCTGAAAATATTAATGTGTTACAATTAGTCGAACAAAGCAAATCACTTTATGGACAAAGCTTAAAAAATAAAAATATAGAACTTAAAATTGATGTTCCTCAGCATATGAATATTACTGCTGATAGTAAAATGACAGAAACAGTTCTCAGGAATTTAATTGCTAATGCTATAAAATTCACAAATCTAAATGGAACAATTATAGTTTCTTCAGAAAGAAAAAATAATTGGGTTACTGTTAAAGTAACAGATAACGGTGTCGGAATACCAGAGGAAGATATTCAAAAATTATTTAGAATAGACAGCAATTACTCAACAAAAGGAACTGCCGAGGAGACTGGCACTGGCTTAGGTTTAATTCTTTGTAAAGAATTAGTTGAAAAACAAGGCGGAAAAATTAATGTACTCAGCCAAAAGGGTTCCGGGTCCACCTTCTATTTTACGTTACCTGCTGCAGATTAAAAATATATTTTTTATTATTCTATTTTCCATTCCCATGCATTTTTAACCAAACCAAGTATTGAAAATTTAACCTTATCTAATTTTTTGTTGCAAGCAAGAATATTATCAAACCAATATAAAAAAGTAACAGGCTCATCATTATGAAAAATAACCTGAAGTTTTTTATATACATTAATATTTTCGATTTCTGGGATTCTCTCTTTTAGTTTATTAAGTAATGAATCTACTTTTGTATTATGATAAGATGGGAAATTAAGATATCCTTTTTCCTTGTCGGAATTCCAATAAGGATTTAATTCTATTGGTACCGGAATTGTCCATCCTGCAATCCAGGCATTAAATTTCCTATTCATTAATCCGTTAACAAATGTTCCCATTTCATATTTTTGAATATGAACATTAATCCCCACTGCTTTTAAATTGTTTTTAATTATTGTTGCTGCATATTCCCGGCGGGGGTTGCCTGAATTTATATATAAATCAAAATCGAATTTCACATTATTTTTTTCTAGTACGCCGTCTTTATTTTTATCAACCCATCCATTCTTTGCAAGTAATCCTTTTGCTTTATCGGGATCGTATTTATAAGCATTTATGCTTTTGTCAAAATAACTTTTAAACATTGGAGAGACGGGAGTTTTACAAATCTCACCATAACCTTCCAGAAAAGTATGAAGAATTTCTTCCCGGTTAATAGCATAAGTTAATGCTCTACGAACTTCAGGTGATGAGAAAAATTTATTAGGTTTTCTCGATTTACCCGGCTCATTATTATTCCAGCCTACATAATCATAATCCCGCCCTCTTAAAGAAATTATTTTTAAATCATTATTTGATTGCAAGCCGGAAACATCTTCACTTTTTACATTATCCATAAGATCAATTTCGCCGGTTTTAAGCTGCGTAATTCTTGAAGTATAGTCAGGAATTATTTTAAATATTATTTCTTGAACATTATCAGGGTTAAATAAAAAGGAAGAACTGTCCGCATCTAAAATTATTGAAGATTCTTTTTGCCACTTTTTCAATTTAAAAGCACCACTTGTAACCGGCTCAAAATTTTCTTTAGCGGTTTCCATTTCTTTTGCAGAATACTTTTCCCAAATATGTTTTGGAAGAACTTCTAAATTTATGTCAAGTAAAGAAGGCGGTGCCTCTTTCTTAAAATTAATAGTTAGAATTCGCGGAGAAATAATTTTAAATGTTTTTGCTGAGTCTATTTTCTCTCCATCAATTGTGTTGAAATTTCCAAACTGCCCTGAAAATCTTGTATCTGCTTTTGGATCAGAATAGGTTTCTAATGAAAAAATCACATCGTCAACAGTAATAGGCTTGCCATCCGACCAGCGGGAATCATCTTTTAAGTATAAGGTAATAGACGATGAGTCGTTACTCCATTCCCATTTTTTAGCAAGCATCGGGGCAAAATCTATTCTTCCTAAAGAATCATTCCATATTTCTTCGGCAGGCTTTAAGAAAAGTAGATCAATCAAATTCCCTTCCATCACATTAAATGCATACATTGGGTTAATTGTCTGAACATCATTTTGAACACCAATCACAATTTTATTATCTTCTTTGTTTTTATTTTGTGAGCAGCCTTGAAAGCAAATTAAAAAAGCTGCAATTATTGTAATTAGTTTTAACGGTTTAGATTCTTGAAAAGTATTGATTATTTTTTTTGAAAGACTCATTTTTTGCTGCTATTTTTTAATATTTAATTATATTGATCAGTTAATTAAAAGTTAACTTTTTTAATTATCGCAAACAAGAATCAATAACTTTAAATATATTTTTAGCATTTCAATCGATAAATTAGATTATGTAATTTTAATATTAATCTTCATAAGCATAGAAAAGACTAGAATGAAAATTAAATTTATAATACCGATCGCAATATATTTTGCTTTTACAACAAACTTATTCTCCCAAACAGCTGCGGTAAAAACAGTTGATCATGTTGATCTAAAAAAATATTCTGGTTTGTGGTACGAGATTGCACGGATACCTAATAAATTTCAAAAGCAATGTGTAAAAGGAACTACAGCGAAATATACCATTGATGAAGATGGTGATATTAAAGTTGTTAATTCATGTATTGATGAAGAAGGTGAAGTTGATGATGCTGAAGGAGTAGCCAAAGTTGTGGACAAAAAAACAAATGCGAAATTGGAAGTAAGTTTTGTAAGCTTTCTGGGTATACGTCCTTTCTGGGGCGACTACTGGATTATCGGCCTTGATGAAAATTATAAATGGGCGGTTGTTGGAACACCAAATAGAAAATACGGCTGGATTTTAAGCCGGACAAAAAAACTTGATGAAGATACGATAAATGAAATAAATAATATTTTAAAGGATAATGGATACAACACAGACGATTTTATTGAAAGTAAACAAGATTAAATATAGCAACATAAATAAACCCAATTTCTTAAAGAAATTGGGTTTATATCATTTATTGAAACGCACGAATTAGTTTTGCATCCTATTGTTAAAAAAAATAGAGATTAAAATGAATTACGAAATAAAAGAATTTCAAACAGATGTAATTGAAAAAAGTTTTGAAATGCCAGTGCTTGTAGATTTCTGGGCTGAATGGTGCGGGCCATGCAAAATGATAAGTCCCATACTTGAAAAGTTAGCTGAAGAAAATAAAGAAAGCTGGCAGCTTGCTAAAGTTGATACTGATAAAAATGCTGAGATAGCTGGCGCTTATGGTGTGCGCGGTATTCCTAATGTAAAGCTTTTTAGAAAAGGTGAAGTTATTAATGAATTTACCGGCGCTTTACCTGAACCCCAGATAAAAGATTGGCTGAGGAAATCAATCCCCAGTAAATTTGCAGATCAAATTGAAAAAGCAAAATTACTTTTAAAGAACGGCAGCATTGAAGACGCA
>CAZRMA010000168.1:6213-7968 GCA_964600655.1 uncultured Ignavibacteriaceae bacterium | reverse complement strand
CTGAATAAAGACTAACATTTCGGGGAATCTATGAAAAAGTTTGGTTTCTTTTTTCTTGCTTCATTTCTTTTTTCAATAAATTTATTTGGACAAAATTTTTGGCAACAAACCAATGGGCCTTATTCAGGCAATGTTTCATCAATTGTTGTTGATGAAACAAATCTCCTTGTAAGTATTTCAGGTTATGGTGTTTTTCGCTCTACCAATAATGGTAAGAGTTGGGCTATTCAAGGTTCTTATTTTTCTGATAAAACTATATATACGCTTTTAAATAAAGAAGGAAATTTATTTGCTGGTACAGATCATGGAATCTTTCTTTCTACAGATAGTGGCTTTAATTGGAATTCTGTAGACGATGAACTATCAAATACAGTAATATTTTCACTAGTTGCTAATGGGAATGATTTATTTGCAGGAACAAATAAAGGGGTCTTTCTTTCGAAGGATAATGGTATAAGATGGGATTCTGTAAATACTGGATTAACAAATAAATTTGTTCAATCACTTTTCTTTAATGGTAAAAAACTTTACGCTGGTACTTATGATGGAGCATTTATCTCATCTAATAATGGCTCGAACTGGAATTCTATCAACCTTGGCTTGTGGGATAATAATGTTCTTTGCTTTAATGGGAATGGAAATAACTTATATGCTGGGACGAGTGGTGCTGTGTTTATAAGTACAAATGACGGAAATAGTTGGAGTCAACTTGACTCGGGACCTACTTTTATTACATCCATCATCGTAAATGGTAACGGACTTTTTATCGGTACTGCTGGAAATGGAATTTATATTTCTACAGATAATGGTAATAATTGGACAAATACAAACAAAGGTTTAATTAATGAGTATGTAATGTGTATGATTTCTAATGATTCAAGTATATTAGCTGGAACGTGGGGCGGAATATATCTTTCTAAAAATTCTGGCAAAAATTGGGAAAATATTAGTGCTGGATTAATTCACACAGAGGTTCATTCTATTACTTCAAGTGGTCAAAATCTTTTAGCAGGCACAACAGAAAGTGGCCTTTTTATTTCAAAAGACAATGGAGAGAATTGGATTGCATCTAACTCACAGCTAACATCTTCATATATCTATTTTCTTACTGAACATAATTCTAAAATCTATGCAACTACTAATGAAGGCGTATTTATATCTACAAATAATGGAATAAATTGGGAAAGAACAGTCATAGAGGTCCCTTATACTCCTTCTTCACTTATATTCAAAGATAATAAAATATTTGCAATGACAGGAGGTGGAATATTTCTTTCAACAGATGAAGGAAGTTCTTGGACTGCAAGAAATTCTGGGCTTACTAATTTTTGGCTTACCTCACTAGTTTCAAGTGGAAACAATCTTTTTACTAGTGCACATTCTTTTTTAGGTTTGCATTGGGTTATGGGGGGAGTATTTTTCTCTACCAACAATGGGGAAAATTGGAAAGATGTTTCTGGTCCACTAAATGTTACCGCCCTAGCATTGATTCGACATAACCTATTTGCTGTAACCCCAGGAGAAGGTATATTTTTAACTACTGATAACGGAGTAAGTTGGAATCCGGTTAATAAAGGAATTAAAGATACTTTCATTGTAAATCTTGCTGTTTACAATTCAAATGTATTTGCCGGAACTGCTAATGGTGGAGTTTATATTTCTACGGACAATGGTATAAACTGGATAGAAATTGATGATGGATTAAATGATGTCTCAGTCAATTCGTTTTGCCTTAAAGACTCAAATCTGTTTATT
>CAZRMA010000168.1:0-6203 GCA_964600655.1 uncultured Ignavibacteriaceae bacterium | reverse complement strand
GCCACGAGCAGCGGTGTTTGGAAACGCTCAATCTCCGAAATTTTAACAGGTGTAGAAGATAATAGAAATAATATTCCAATAAGTTATTTTTTATCGCAGAATTATCCCAACCCATTTAACCCAACTACAAAAATAGAATACTTAATTCCTAAAACTACATTTGTAACATTAAAGGTTTATGATGTGCTTGGAAGGGAGGTTGCTACTTTAGTTAATAAAGAGAAATCTATTGGCAACTACAATGTTGAGTTTAATGGAAGTGGTCTATCAAGCGGAATTTATTTTTATAAAATTCAAGCTGGAGATTATTCTTCGGTAAAGAAAATGGTATTAGTTAAATAAGAATGGGGAGATAATGAAAAAATTATATTACTCTTTTATCATATTTTTTCTAATACAAGTTAATGTACTGGGGCAGGATTTTTGGGAACAAACAAACGGACCTGCAAGCGAACAAATAACTTCATTAGTCGTTAATAGTGGTAAATATATTTTTGCAGGTACTGTGTCTTCTGGAGTTTACCGTTCAACTAATAACAGAATTAGTTGGTTGCAAGTAAACAACGGGTTAGATGACAGTGTTATTTATTCTTTGGTTGTTAACACTAATAATCAAATCTTTGCAGGGACTAACTCCAATGGGATTTTCAGGTCAAAAGATAATGGTGAAAGCTGGATTAATACAAGTACCGGATTAAGAGAACCCTATTCACAAATAATATGTCTTACGATCAACTCAAACAATGATATTTTTGCAGGAACTGCCGGTGACGGTGCTTTTCGTTCAACTGATAATGGAACAACCTGGACCGAAATCAATAATGGATTAACAGCGGTTTCAGTTTTTTCTTTTGCTTTCGATTCAATTAACAACATCTTTGCAGGAACAATTGATGGAGTATTTAAATCATCAGATAACGGTGAAAACTGGAGACAAATTATCAATGGTATGAGTAACTTTCCATATGTTGTATCAATTTCAATCAATTCAGAGAATATTATTTTTGCAGGTACTTATGAAGGGGTTTATAAATCTACCAACAGTGGTGAAAATTGGATTCCTATAAACAATAACTTACAAACCACCTATATATCTTATTTGGCAATAAATCATATAAACGACAATATATTCTTAAATTGTCTAGACGGCACTTATAGATCTACTGATAATGGAGAAAACTGGGTTCAAATAAATAATTGGATGTTTCCTAATGCATTTTTCTTTCAAGATACGGTTTTTGCCGGAACTGATATGGGTGTTTTCTATACTACTGATTCTGGTGAGCATTGGATTCAAATAAATAATGGATTTAAACCTTGTAAAGTTCTTTCCTTAGTAATTGATTCTAATAGTACAATTTTTGCAGGTACTGAAAATGATGGAATATATCGTTCAACAAATAACGGAGAAAATTGGAAGTACTTAACAATTGGATTTAATATTGGGAAATGTTACTCCTTAGTAGTCAACTCAACTAACTACATCTTTGCAGGAACTAATGCCGGAATATTTCAATCAAATGATAATGGAGAAAATTGGATTCAAATAATTCCAGATTCGATGCTTACATCAATTTATTCCTTGGCAATCAATTCCAGTGATGATATTTTTGCCGGAACAGTAGGGCAAGGAATATATCGTTCAACAAATAATGGTGTAAACTGGACTCAAGAAAATAATAATTTATATGCGGATAATATTTACTCATTAGCCATCAACAAAAATAATATAATTTATGCTGGAACTGATTCCTATGGGGTTTATCGCTCATCGGATAATGTTGTTGATTGGATTCAAGTGAATAATGGTTTAAATGCAGGTTATATTTATTCTTTAGCAAT
Source organism: uncultured Ignavibacteriaceae bacterium (assembly GCA_964600655.1). Taxonomy (GTDB): domain Bacteria; phylum Bacteroidota; class Ignavibacteria; order Ignavibacteriales; family Ignavibacteriaceae; genus CAVSWT01. The sequence continues at coordinate 4,361 of CAZRMA010000168.1, read as the reverse complement.
TGATTCAAGCGAGAACATTTTTGCAGGAACATGGGGCGGGGGAATCTATCGTTTAATGGAGAATGGAGAAAAATGGACACAAATGAAAAATGGCTTGGCAGCTGATAAAGTGTATTCTTTGGTAATCAATTCAATAAATTATATATTTGCTGGAACTTCGGATGGAGGAGTTTTTCGATCAATTGACAATGGGGAATATTGGATCCAAATAAATAATGGTTTAATTACTAAGAATATACATGCGCTTAAAATAAATTCACAGGGTATTCTTTTTGCCGGAACTGATGCAGGTGTATTTCGAAGTATAAATCCAACCACTGATTTGAAAGAGGACAAAAAACATATCTATATTAGATATATTTTATCACAAAACTACCCAAACCCATTTAATCCAACGACAAAAATAGAATACTCAATTCCCAAAACATCTTTTGTAACTTTAAAAGTGTATGATATTCTTGGAAGAGAAGTTGCAACTTTAGTTAATAAAGAGAAATCTATTGGCAACTACAATGTTGAGTTTAATGGAAGTGGTTTATCAAGCGGGACTTATTTTTACAAACTGCAAACAGGGGATTATTCTTCGGTAAAGAAAATGGTTTTGATAAAATAATATAGGGGAATTATGAAAAAATTATTTATTGTTCTTTTTATATCTTTACTTCTGCAAATAGAAGGTACTGCGGCAATTTCTTTCCCATTAAACGTTGGTAATAAGTGGTATTATCAAGCGGGATCTACAAGAAATGAATTTTATTATGGTGTTATAAAAGAAATTACAGATACATTGAGCAACGGATTCAGAGAAGTTACTTCAAAGTATTATTATCAGGATAGCATTCATGTTAGCAAAGAATTTTGGGCTTATTTGAACAGTAAATTTTATTTTAATAGTACTGCGCCAAGTTTAAATTATGCATATAGGTGTTTTGATGATTCTTTAAGTAAAGATACTTGTATTTCAGATTATGAATGCTGGAGTTTAATTGAATACAGAATATTTAATATGGCTGATACAGTGCAGGCGTATGAAAATTTTAAACTGGGTCACCTTTCAAGTAGTGCAGATAGAATAACAACCTTCCCTGGAATTGGAATAGTGATGAAAGAATTTATTGTTAATCCACCTTATATTAAAGATTCAACTTATTTAATTGGGATTTATAAAGATGGAGAAGTCCTAGGTGACACGATTATCAAAAATACAGTAGATATTGATGATAATCTTCCATTACCTTCAAAATTTTATCTCTACCAGAATTATCCCAACCCATTCAATCCAAGCACTAAAATAGAATACTCAATTCCCAAAACATCTTTTGTAACCTTAAAAGTTTATGATATACTTGGAAGAGAAATAGCAACATTAGTTAATGAAGAAAAATCTATTGGGAACTACAACTTTGAGTTTAATGGAAATAGATTATCAAGCGGGGTTTATTTTTACAAACTTCAAGCTGGGAACTATTCTACTGTTAAAAAAATGATTTTGATGAAGTAAATCCTATTAAATAAATATGAAATATATATATACTCTATTAGTCTTACTTTTATTTTCTACAATATTTTATTGTCAAAACAGACAGTGGGTTAAATTTCCAAGAGCGTCGGATGGCTATGCAATGGCTTCTGATGAGCAATATCTCTGGATTGGAACCGAAAAATATCTAACAAAACTTAATACCATAACCGGTGAAAAGGAATATTTTTATACTCAAACAACTGAACTGCCGGGATGGGAAATTACTTCAATTGTAATTGATTCCCTTGGGAATAAATGGATTGGCAACTGGGGTGGGGGACTTGTTAAGTACGATGGAAATAATTGGACATTATATAATGATACAATTGCCGGTTTACCAAGCATATATATTTCCGCACTTGTTATTGATCCAAAGGGAAATATTTGGATTGGAACGGGAGGTTACGGAATTGCACGGTTTGACGATAACAGCTGTACAATTTATGATACTTCCAATTCTGAATTGCCCGGCAATTATGTACAATCTTTGACATTTGGTAATGAAGGTTCTTTGTGGATTGGCACTGATGGCGGACTGGCAAAATTGCATGATTCAAGCTGGACAGTATATAATAGCTCTAATTCCGGACTAAAACATAACAGTATAAATATTGTTAAGGTAGATAAATATAATAATATATGGTTAAGTGTAACTGATTTTTGGAACTATAATGATGGTGTTGTAAAATTTGACGGACAGACATGGACATCCTATGATGTTTCTAATTCCGGATTGCAAAGTAACTATATAAAGAGTATTGAATTTGACAGGCAAGGAAATATATGGTTTGGTGCAATGTATGACGGTAAATATTATGGAGGTTTAACAAAATATGATGGTCAAAATTGGACGAAATATAATGAAACCAATTCCGGTTTATCAGACGACCGTATTTTTTCAATGGTATTTGACAGTCAGGATGTCCTTTGGATTAGTACTATTGGCGGCAGAATTACAAGATACGATGGTAAGGATTGGTCTACCTGGAGTAATTATTATTCAGGATTAATAGACGATTACATCTTTTCCATCGGAGTTGATACGGAAAACCATGTGTGGTTTGGAGCAGAAAACGGATTGATGGAGTTTGACGGACAGAACTGGAAAGTATATAATTATAACTGGATTACTGCGATAGGAACTGACCTCCTTGGAAACAAATGGTTTGGTGGAAGCAGTATACTTAAATATGATGAACATACCTGGAACACTTTTAATTCATCCAATTCCGGTATTCCTGATTATAATTACGGAACAATTCTGACTGATCAACATGGGAATATGTGGTTTTCTAATTATAGCCATGGTTTAATAAAATACAATAGAGAAATATGGAGCGTATACAATACTTCAAATTCAGGTTTGCCGAGTAATTACGTTACTTCAATCGCCCTTGATGGGCATGGGTATTTATGGATTGGAACATCTGAAGGGTTAGTAAAATATGACGGATATACAACATGGAAAGTTTATAATAGCTCTAACTCATCTTTGCCTGGCAATTCAATTTCTTCGCTTGCTATCGATAGACAGAATACTTTATGGGTTAGTACCGATGGGAATGGACTGGCAGAATTTAATGGAGAAACATGGAAAGTATATAACACTTCAAATTCAGATTTACCAACAAACACTTTAACCATAATTAAAATTGATAAGAATGATAATAAATGGATTGGAAGTGGTAGCGGACTTATAAAGTATAACGGACAAACCTGGTCTGTATTTAATACATCTAATTCACCCATTCCCGGAAATGAAATAAGTGCAATTGCAATTGATTCGGTTGAAAATATTTGGATAGGAACTTCTTTTAATGGTGCTGCAGTATATAGGGAAGAAGGAGTTATATTAACAGATGTTAAGAGTAATAAGAAAATTGGAGTAGATAATTATTTATTATATCAGAATTATCCAAATCCCTTCAATCCAACAACGACAGTCAAATATTCAGTTCCCTATCTATCTTTTGTAACTTTAAAAGTTTATGATTTGCTTGGAAGAGAAGTTGCTACATTAGTCAACGAAGAAAAATCAGCCGGAAGTTTTGAAGTAAGATTTGATGGAGGCAATCTATCAAACGGAGTATATTTCTATAAAATGCAAGCAGGCAATTATACCTCGGTGAAGAAAATGATTTTAATGAAATAAAGTTTAGATAAATTTTAAAATATTATTACTACTAATAAGTCTTTTTGTTTTTTAATGAAACTAAAAATTACAATATTTTTCATTGCAAATTTTATCATATTTCTGCAGTCTTCGCAATGCCAATCATCGGGGGTTCAACCAACACGCATATTAGGTACAAACTCAGTGTCGTTTGATTCAACAAACAGTACATATAATTTTTATTTCAATGATACTTTATGTTATTCATATAATGTTCTTTCAGGTACATCAACAAACGGAGGATCATTTAATGTTTTAAAAGCTTACGATACTAATGGCAACTATTTTCTTCCAAGTAACTTTGGAGGAATTCGAGCATTTCTTGGAAATGAAACAAAATATCCTTTTGATGAAGGTGTTACATTTAATCTTTTAGACCATAAGATCATTCAAAATGATACTGTTCTTACATATTGGCAAATGAATTACAATAAGGATTATATAAAGTTTAAATATAAATTTAAAATTGAGGGTAGAATATTAATAATTCATTTGAAAGTCGATAGTCTAGATTCAGATAAGGCATTAGCTTTTGATTTGGATAGATGTGAACATGTAACAAATCCAGCAGCTATTGCAATCCCGTACTTGCCATTTTTTTATATCCTTTATTCAAACAATGATATTTTTACATCCTTTTTTACTGATTGGGAAGTTAGTAATGCT
>CAZRMA010000167.1:5447-8053 GCA_964600655.1 uncultured Ignavibacteriaceae bacterium | reverse complement strand
TGAAAACACCTATTGACATACAGCAACTTTTAACTATTCATTCGGGGGCTATTGAGTATTTCGATAAGCTCCATACAAGAGGTGCAGAGAATGAAAGATACTACTCTGCCGATCCCTTTGACGACAAACAGAAAAAAGAATATGCTGTTAAAGATAGAATCCCATTTTCAATTTCTTCTATTCCGCAGAAATTAAATTCTATTATTTCTACCGAGCAAAACACAAGAGTCAGTTGGAAAGTAACTCCTAAAATCGAACCCGATGACATTCCGCAAGACCCGACTCAGCTTCAACAGTTATTTTTAAAGGAAGCCAAAGGCGCACTCGCTACTCATCGTTTAAAGATGATAGAAAAACAAAATCAGGCTTTATATAAATTCTCTGATATTTTTGCATCAGGTGTTGCGATAATTTACGGCGTAGCTAAAATTTTCATAGATAAAAATAAATTCGGTGATGATGTAATTCGCATTAGTGATGTAGATTATAAAAATTTCATCTGGGATAGAAACTCAGTTGAATACGAACACAATGATGGTTTCTGGCAGGCTGAAAAAAATTACAGATATAGAGTTGACCTTGCAAGAAAATACGGTAAAGATAAAGTTAAGAACTTAGCCATAGGCGGAGCATTCAATAAATGGGGCAGAAAGAAAGTTCAATACTTTGTTAATTATTCTCCTGATGGAAATTCAGATATGGATTTGCTGACGGTCTTTGAACATTATCACAAACAATTAAGAAATTATTATACTGTTCTTTTTAACGGTCAGGTAGTGAGTTGTGAAAGATCGAAGGCGGATGCTGAAAAGACCCTAAGAATGTTACAAATACCATATCTATCAGAGGGCAATGACGTACCGCCTTCGGATGTCATTAAAACTCCAAGACTGATGCTGGATAAATATGTATTCACTTATACGAATATCTTAGAATACGAAGAAACAGATATGGAAGTATTTCCTTATTCGATTTATCAGGCGTTCCAGTTCAAAGATAAAATCTGGACAATGACTGACATCCTGAAGTCTATGCAACAGTTAGCCAACAGACTCCTGGCGCAGATTGACTACGCATTCGGAGTTGACATTAAAGAAGCGTGGACGATTTTAATGTCTGCTATTGACGGAATAATGGACAAGGATGAAGCCGAAAAGATTCTAAGAGAAGGCGGACTTCTCCCCGTTAATGTTCAGGACGCTGTTAAGCCGGTTCAATCTAAAGGTGCAAACGCCCAGTGGATTGAAGTAATGCAGATTATGTTGGGACTCATTGATGAAATCGGTGGAGGAAAGACATTCTCAGGCAATCCTAATTCAAGTCAGCAATCCGGTAAAGCTATCAATGCTTTAATAGGACAGGGACAACTTTTAACAAGTAAATTCATTGACAATAGAAATAGATTCTTAGAAGATTTAGGGCGTAAAGTTCTCTGGTTTATGAAAAAATACGACACCGCACCCTACATAATGCGGGTAGAAGCCGGTTCTTTGAGTAATGAAATGCTTCAGCTTTTACAATCTCAGGGAATGTATTCACCTTCTTTGCAGTCTCAGGAATCCGGTTACGTTAAAATGAACGAGAATGGAAATTACCTTGAGACAGCAGAATACGATCTTGAAATCACAGAAGAATCTTTGAGTGACAATAAAAAAGAACTTGAATTTCAGTTAATGGCTACAATGGAACAATACGATCCTGATTTAACACTTTCGCCTACGTGGAGAGAAAGTAAATTAGAAGTTCTGCCAAGAGTAAGTTATGAAAAGAGAGCTAAGATAATTAAAGAAATTGAACAAATAAAAGCTCAACAAGCTCAGATGGCACAGCAACAGCAACAGGATGCACAAAAAATAGCTCAGGAAAATTTAGCAATTAAAGCAGCAGATGTTCTTGTATCAGATAAAGGAAATCAAGTTGGACAAACTGATAAGTCTTAAAACATCCGATGGGAAGATCATTGAACTTCCTATTGATGAAAAGGATTTTAATGAATTTAAACCTTTAGAGGTTACGTTCAAAAACAGGAAAAAGAAGACATTAGTTTATTCATTAAGAGTAACGCAAAAAGCAGGATTGGTTTTGAATTGAATGCAGTTATTGATATATTTTATAGTCGCCTTAGTTCTGGACATTTTAGGAACTCTGGATTTTTATGCAACACTAAAAATGAAAGCATTCAAATCCGGTTCAATAGTAATGGTAAGTTCAATATTAGGTGATTTAGCGTTTTTATTTATTTTGTTATCCCCGAATACTTTATGGGACAAGATTTACAATATAATAGCTTATGGAATCGGGGCAGGCGTAGGAGCGATATTAGTAATTTTATATAAGAAAAGAAATGAAAGACGAAAATAGGGTAAAAGAGGCAATAGAATATCTGGATAAATGGTTTGCTCAGATTGGAGTTCCTTATCTGGCAAATGGTGAATATTATTTTATAGAAGGGAATAATGACATATTTGGACTTTGCCCAAAGGGAACAACTACTGAAAAACTTTTTGGGACAATAAATACTAATGATATTATACCTTTTAATTGGAAGGGAGATTTACTTTCAACAGATTTTTATGAAAGTCGTGGAGAGTTTAAGATAAACTAAG
>CAZRMA010000167.1:0-5347 GCA_964600655.1 uncultured Ignavibacteriaceae bacterium | reverse complement strand
GTTCTTTGACATACAAATTTTCAGTGTAGCGAATTAAAGAAATTTAATTAAGTGAGCCGAAATTGACGTTACTTGGGAAACCAAGAACTAATCAGTTTCGGCTTTTTTTATTTATACTAACTCCAAAGGAGCGTATTATGACAGATGCAAGTATCGAGGAAAAACCTCTAAGTACTGCGGCGAGATTAGTGGAGAAAAATTCTCCAGAACAGACCGTCAAAGATGAAACACAAGATGAGTCTAAGGTTGAATCAGAAGATAAAACCAAAGACGAAACTAATGTAAAATCTGAAACCAAGTCTGAAAAGGAAATTCAAGACGAATCATCATCCGTTACAAGCAACCAAGATGATGAGACAGATATTGAAGATTCTTTAGTTACAGAAGAATTAGCTAAGGTTATGGGATTACCCAAAGGCTTTATCGGGCAACCTTTATGGCAAGTGGGAGAATCTTATCGTAATAGTCTTAGAGAGCAAAACAATAATAATCAGGAGCTAATTCAACTCAGAACCAGTTTAGACGAACTGAAACAGCAGGTTACTCAAACGCAGGTAAAGAAATCAGAGGAAGATGCAAACAAGGAAATGGTGGACAAAATTGGTGTTCCGCCGAATCCGTTTGACGAACCCGATGGTTTCGCAAAATGGCTTGAGAAAAGAGATACTCTTATTGAGACCAAGCTCACCAAAATTATCGAAAAGAAAACCGGTGAACTTGAAAAATCATTTAATGAGAATCCAGATTTAAAGCAAGCCAGACAACTTGCGCTTAAAAGTACAGAGAAGAATATAATCTCAATTATCAAAGATGGTTTGCCGGATGATAAGAAGGCAGATGCAAGCGGAGTGCTTGACCAATGGCTAAAGGATAATGAAGAGGACTATGAAGCTATGGTTCAATCGGGACTTTACAAAGCTAAACCCGAAAGACTTGCTAAAGACGTTTTAACCTGGTTCAAAGCTCAGTCTTTTGATGATTTAAAATCAAAGAAAGACAGTGACATAATTAAAGAAGTACATAAAAAAACCAAGCAGAATATCAAGGAAATGAGCAAGGTTAAACAGCAGGAAGAGAATAGAAAAGATCGGAACGAACCGGATAAACCGGATACAACTGCATCAAGGATTCTTGAAAAATTGCTCAAGCAACAAGGTATCTCTGCATAAAACGGAGTTAAAATGCCTACAATAATTCAAGGGACATTATCATCTGATGTAGTCCTTAGTACGAACCAAATGCCTGATAATGATGCGTTGCTCTATCTATTGAAACCGTATCAGAGTCAGTTATTTCAAAAATTATATTTTTCAGAAAGACCATCTGAAGAAGTAACGGATGCTACCGGTGCTTTTTCATATTTTGAAGATGAACTCTATCCTCATCAGGATACACTTTCGGGCGCAGGGATAGCAGGCGGATCGGCAAATGAAGATGCAATCGGTCTTTCAAACCCAACATATTTCCAGCAGGACGATATTCTTCTTGTAGAAGATACAGAGCAGGAAGTCTATGTGGATTCAGTGGCAGGCGGTGACGTAGATATTACATCTATGGACGGATCAAATATTACAGCCTGCACAACCGGTTACGTAAAGAAAATCGGAACAAGAGTCCTTGAAGTTGCCGGAGTTAGAACTGCAACTGCAACTCAGGAAGTAAAATACACTAACTACCTTAACATATTCAGCGAAACTGTTGATATGTCTTCAAGAGAGCAAGGTGCTAAACACTTCACAAACGGACGTTCTTTTGACGAGCAGGTTGAAAAAAGAGTAGAAGAAATGAAACAGATGTTTGAGAGATGGTTAATGTTTTCTGTTTCAAGCGGTAGAAATACTTCCGGTGCTACTCCTACAACTTGGGGTAAAGGATTCTTGGGAATAATTTCCACTAACAAAGTTTCTTATACATCAGTTACAGAAGATTCATTAGATGCTTTCTTCCAGGGTGTATTTGATACCGGTGGTTCTAATTCAAGAGACTTTTATCTTGGTGCGAACCTGACAACCGGAGTTAATAAGATTCTTAAAGACAAATACCAGGCTACGGTTATTCCGGGTCACGAATACGGTGTTGATCTTCAAAGATACTTAACTCCATTCGGAATGGTAAACATTTACTGGAATCCGAGACTTGATGGAAAGTTCACCAATTATGGTTTCTGTGTTGATTGGGATAACATCAAGATGCGTTATATGGCTAATGATAATAAAGGTTCTCAGAAGTTCAGGCTTGAGGATAACGTTCAAACACCGGGATATTCTCAGACCACTACCAAGATTCACGCTGATATTGGTATTGAGATACCTAACGAATCAAAACACGGAATCTATTACAAATAATTAACGCCCCTTCGGGGGCTATTTATAATTTCATTTTAAAGGAAATGTTATGACACACTTTCAAAGCACGGACAGAGGTGCTACAAAAGTATTCGACGACAAGGGATTAGTTCTACAGTTTCAACGCTTAAACAACAACCTTGCCGAAGATCAAAGTGGCAATAAAATCAGGCTCAAAAGGTCTGATGACTGGGTATGTGCTACTGACGATGAAAAAGTAATCAAACGTGCGAAAGCACATAAGGACTTTAGCGAGGAACCGAATGTTGAAGGGAAATTCTGGATAGTAGATAAAACTCCCGTAAATCCCAATAAGGTTTCTATTGCTAAAGCCGGAACTTTAACATCTAAAGAATCTAAGGAAGAAAACAAATGAAAAAACTAATCTTAGTTGCGATACTTTTTTTAGCATCGCTTCCAATAGTTGCTCAATCGACTTATTCATATCCTACTAAGCAAGGAAAGATAGTAGCTTATGATATTCCTATAAGTCTTGCAAAAGCAGCTACAAATTATTCAAGCTCATTTTCGCTTGACGGGTACTTGCCATTTGACAGCACGTCTTATTTCACAGTTCTATGGCAGTCAAATGATACCGTTCAGGTAACAGTAGCACTTCAAGTCAGAAATCCGCTTGCACCATCGGGTTCAAGCTATGCGGGTAGCTGGCAGACAGTTGCTACGCTTACCTCAGTACAGGCTAACGCAGGCAACGATACACTTTATGCAATGAATGTCTTTCAACGAGGGGCAATTGCAGCAGGTGTAACGGATGCAGTTACACTGGCAGGTAAAATAGGCAGCGAAGCTCGACTAAAAGTTAGCTTTGCCAATGGAACCACTGTTGGTAATAGCGGACAATTCAGAGTTTGGGCTGTTTTGCCTAAGCGATAATCTAAGCGGGGGAAACCCCGCTACATTATAAGGAAAATATGGCAGGAACTATCACAGCATCGCTTTTGACGAGGCTGAGAACTTTGCTTGATGAATCAAGTGCGGGTAATTGGTCTAATGATGAATGTTACTCTGCTCTTACGGACGGACAAAAAGAAGTTTTAAGATTACTGACTAAAAAGAAAAGTCCGGTTATTAGTCCGTTAAAGACCACTTATACTAAATCAAGTATCAATGGGACATCTGTGTCTTTACCTTCAAACTTTTTAATTGAGTATTCATTAAAGGCACACGCATACGGTGGAATTGAGCAACCCTGTATTTTAAGAGAAGATGACAAATACAGAGATTCAACAAACGTCTATTTATCTTCTGAGGAAGATGGTCTTTACTATGATATGATAGGCAATAACATTGTATTCGAGACTTCATTTTCAAGCGGTAAAATGACATTAGACTATCTTGCTAAACCAAATGATATTTCAAGTACAGTTGATCCTACAGTAGATTCACTGGCTTATGGCGCAATAGTTCAATGGGCGTATGCGTTCTTAATAGGAAAATTCAGATCGCCTGAAATGATTCAGATTTCTCAGAATGCGTATAAATTATTTTATCAAACAGTGGAGGCATTATGATATTTTCTGATGTAATAGATGCCTTCAAGAATGATTATATGCTTGAGTGCATTAAAAGAGGAACTGAAAGAATAAATTTTAACGTAAAACAGATTAAGTTAATCTTTTCTAAAGTATTAAATGATCTTCAGAAAGAATTAAAAATTATAGAATCTGCGCTTTCAATTACTTCGGTAAACGGAACAGCGGCTTATGCTTTGAGTCGTTCTTATTTAAGAACAATCGCAGCTTATTACGATGGTGTAAGAATGACCGAGAGATCGGTTGACTGGATTACTCATCAAAACACGACTTCAACTGCAACCGGTGATCCCACTGACTTCGCAGTTAAAAGAGAGAGTGATTCAGCTTATTTACTTTTATACCCGACTCCTACTACGGATGGAGACGCTGTTGTAGTAAGATATTATGATGATTTTAAGATTTACTCTTACAGTGAGGGTTTAGACAGTAAAATATCAAGCACTTTTCACGGTTATTTAAACATCCCTACGATGTATGATGCTGCGATACTTTTGGGAATGTTGTCTCAATTATTTGACGATAGAATATTTTCATACAGCAGGGAAAAAACAAGATTAAAATATCTCAAGAGTGAAAGTCACGGATTTGATTATAAGTGGTCTGGTGTACCGAGTACTCCTTATGATTATTATAATTCAGACGTAGATACTTCTACCACGAGAACAAGTGATTATAAATCCAATGTTTCGCTTGCAGGGACTAAGGACAGTTCCAATACACTTTTTATTATCTCCGACACTCCCGTTACAGATAGTGAGTCTATTTATCTAAACGGAGTAAAACAGGTTCGTGGTGTGGATTATACGATTTCAGGTTCAAGAGTTACAATGACTATTGCGCCTGTTAGCGGGGATTATCTAACAGCAACTTATTTAATCAGCGTACCTAATACAATTTCTACTATTGTAGGCGTTGATTTAGTCGGGACTAAGAACGGGATTAATACTTCCTTCACGCTTCCCGATACTCCTATTACAGGAACGGTTGAGATTTATTTGAATGGTTCTCTGCAAGTTTCAGGAACCGATTATACTTTAAGCGGAACTGCCGTAACAATGACTACGGCTCCTGCTTCAACTGATTATTTAGAGGCTAATTATTTAGTATGAATATTTTACCGGTAAAAGGATTTAAGAAAGTAAACGAAGCGGTCAATGCCGAAATTCTAAAGGCAGATGAATTGACCTCTTTGATTAATATGCGTCTTGATGAAGAAGCCGGAACTCCGACTACAAGGAAAGGATTTTCAAGGTATCATTCTCAGGTAGACACTTCGGGTACTATAAATAATCTTTTTGATGTAGTAGATAAAAATGATGATAATTATTTACTTGCTTCTGTAGGAACGAAATTAAGAAAGAGTACAAGTGGCACTGGAACGTGGTCTGATGTAAAAACCGGTTTAACCTCAGCCAAAATGAGAATGGCTAATTACGGTGGGAACTT
>CAZRMA010000166.1:0-8067 GCA_964600655.1 uncultured Ignavibacteriaceae bacterium | reverse complement strand
GCAAAGACTCTTCTATCTTTTAATGCACTAAAAATTTCTTCCTTAGTTTTATTTTTTACGATTACACCTGTCAATCCTGTTTGCCACTCATTATCTTTTCGCCCTACACCATGGTGGTATCTTAGGCCGTGTCCATCTGATGAACCTATTAACCCAAATTTTAAACCTTTTGCTAAGCCATCTTGAACAAAATATCCCGGCATTCCTCCGCGATGTCTAATCGGCTCATTACCCATATATTCAAATGCTCCATGAGTAGAAACAATTTCAACATCGGGCTGAACTTCCGGATCATGGTTTTCCCAGTCTGTTCCTGTCCATCCAATATGATGAGGAAAAGCAATTGCATCATTTTTTTTAAGAAGTTTAAATAAATCTATTGTGTTTTTTGCTGATGAATCAAAACTAAATATTGGTTTATCCCAGCTCATGAAAAAAACATTTTTATGTCCGAAACCTTTTGGCAATCGAGGCGTGGTCCATTCATAGGCTGCATAAGTAATAAATTTTCCGGGTTCATAAAATTGCTGGCCCATTATTTTAATTCTATCCCACTCGGAAGGAGTTAAAAGGTTGCCGGTAAACCATTCATGGTCAGTTAGTGTAGCAAAATCATAATGTAAAATATATTTTGAACGGGTGTAACATTGGTCTATTGTTCCTCTACCATCTGATAAAGAAGAATGTTGATGAAGATCTCCATAAAAAATCTGCATGCTATCGGGCAGTTTTAGTTTTGTATCATCATCATTTTTTTGAATAGTAAAGGGAATTAATTTTTTATTATCAAAATTTACTTTTGTAACATCATGGTCAACATCTAATTTTGATATGTTTGTAGAAAATCTATTTAAATAGATATAATACATATCTCTTCTTACTGTGTAAATAAAACCGTCACTTCCTAAAATCGGCTGAGCATATTGGCCTCTGCCGCCCCATCCATCTACATTAAGCTGATATAGAGGTGAGTGATGATTATCTTTCACACATTGAACATAAAATCCTTGTGAAGGCCTGCTTAAAATCCACAAAACATTATTGTTGTCATATACCAAAGAAGGAAATTCCAAAGCCTGATCTTCTCCTCTTTTATACCAATCGCTGTCATCTGCTGTTGTATAATAATTATTGTCATTGTTATTAATATATTTATAATAAATCCAGGGCGTGAATCCTACTTTGCCGTCAGGCTGCAAATTTGAATGCCAGGCTGCCGTAATAATATTATTATTTGAAATGCTTAGAGTAGGTGCTAAGTTAAATCCTTTATCAGGGGATAACTTTTTTTCAGAACCCCAATTTTTCCCATCAAAACTTTTTAATAATATTTGATAATTTTCTTCATGTTGCCTATCCCATACGATGTAAATATTATTATTGAATGCTTTAATAAAAGGGCGCAGTTCCATATCATTTGATTTCGATATGTTTACCGGCTCACTAATTTTATTATTAACCAATTTAGCAGCATAAATATCGAAGTTATTATTTCTTAAAGTTTCCCAGGCTATCCATATATTTCCTTCAGTGTCACTTGTAATTGAAGGATTCAAATCAGCAGCAGAGTTTTTTGTAACTCTTATTTCATTTGAAAGTTTTCCATCGGAATAGCTTCGAGCGTAAATATCCCAATTGTTATTTCGTTTAGCACACCAGACAATCCATAAAGTTGATTTGTTTTGACAAAGAATTCGTGCTCGATGTTCAAAGCCTTCAGAAGTCTGGTTAACTTTTATACTATCTTTTAGCGACATATTTTTTATTTTTTTAAGTATAATATTTTCTTTGCCTTGCAAATATTCAGAATAGACTACCCATGTATTATTGTCTTTGTCCTGACAGATATCGGGATATTCACAAAATTTATTGAATGTAATTTGCATGTCTTCGCCACTCAAATTAGAAATTGGTAAAACATCAGTGGGTTTTTTATAACCATCAGTATGAGCAAGCAAAGAAGAAGAGAATGATAAAATAAGTAGTAGTAAATAACTTTTCATTTAATCTCCGAGTGATTTTATTTTGAAGGATGACTTAAGTTAAAAAAAATATATCTTAAAAACTGTTTATTTTATCTTCATTGCTTTGAAATCACCATTGGGTTGATGAGAAGTAACGGAAATAATTTTTCCGTCTTTTTCTTCAAAAGTAAATTTGAAGCCCTCCATGCCTTTTAATTTAAATTCATTTTTTGCAGTTGATACAAGAGTATATTCCGGTTGGCCTTTAATTAATCCTTTTAGCTCGCCGTCGATAATATAAACTTTTAGATCGCTGCCTGGAGTGAATTCATAAGTCCCCTCATATGTTTTCATTTCATCTTCGTTTAATTTTAAACCAGCTTCTTCCTTTGGGAGATTAACTTCATTAGAAGTTTTATTAGCTTTAAATTCTCCATTCGGCTGGCTTGATGTTACGGCTGTAACTTCTCCATTGCCGTTCACATCAAAAATCATTTTAAAGCCCGGTAAATTCCCAAGGGCAAAAGTAGTTGAATCAACGGGTAGTAGAGTGTATTCTGGCTGACCTGGAAGCAGAGCCTTTAGTTTTTTATTTTCAATATAGACCTGCATTGTGTTAATAATTCCAAAATTATATTTACCAACAAATTTCTGTAAATATTCATCACTTAAATTTATAGTTGTATCATTTGATGCATGTCCCTCGCGGAAATATTTTACTGAGTTTAAAGTATTATTTATTTCGACCTCATTCACTGAATCCCCATCAAATGTGAAAACTGCTTTTTTCCCAAACTGGCCTTCAGCGTAAAAAGTTGTTTTGGATGAAGCAATGTAATCAATAGAATGAAAAGGGATATCAATTGGCGTAAACTTCAGCTTATTATTTTCTGCTTCAATTTTTATTTTAGTAAATGGGTTTTTAAAAGTGCCTTCATAAATTTTAAGCTGACTGGAAGAAAGTGTAATTGGCTTTCTATCTTCTACACCAATTCCTAAAATATAATTGGCTATTTGATGAACCATTGCAGCCGGGACTACAAAATCGTTATTGCTTAAAAAGATGATAATTAAATTGTCTTCCGGGAAAATATAATTAGCACACAGAAAACCTGCCATACCTCCGGTGTGCCAAATCAACTTATGTCCAAAATAATTTTGAATAACCCACCCATATCCATAATAAATAGAATCTCCGAACATACTTGCTTCGACGTGTTTTGATAATGCTTCATTCCAGGATTTAGTTGACAATAACTTCTTTTGTTTAACTGCTTCGTCCCAAATTGCAATATCTTCTGTGGTGGAAATTAGAGAACCTGCACCCGCAAGTTGAGCAAATTCTGTGAAAACAGCTTTCTTTATTTTTTTAACTTTCAAATCAAAAGTATAACCTTTTGCTCTTTCACCTATATCTTCCTTGTCTCCGCCATGTATAGTATGTTTCATACCCAACGGTAAAAAAATGTTTTGCTTCATAAATTGCGCATAACTCATCCCGGAAATTTTTTCAATTATGTAAGATAATATTGCATAGCCGGAATTATCGTATTTAAATTTTTCTCCCGGCTGAAAATCAAATTTCCTGGTCTTAATTAAATCAATAATATCATCAAGTGAATTTTTTGATTCCCAGCTAAAAGGTTTGTCAAGCAATTCAGTATAATTTGGAATACCGGAATTATGAATCAGCAAATTTTTGATTGTAACTTTATTCCCTGGTTCAATAAAATCCGGAATAAATTTGGTTAGCGTATCATCAAGACTCAATTTACCTTTTTCGACAAGCATTAATATTGCAGCCGCAGTCATTTCCTTTGATACTGAGCCAATTTGGAAAACCGTATTAACAGTATTTGGAATTTTATTTTCAACATCAGCAAAGCCGTATGCTTTTTCATATTCGATTTTTCCATTCCGCATAATTAATAATGAGCCGCCAGGCCCATCTATTGGCAATGATTTTATAACGAGGTTGTCAATAATGTTTTTATCTAATTTTTGTGGGAAAATTTGAAGAGAAAGGACGAAAGTTATTAGTAAAAATAGTTTTTTCATTTATTCACCCTGTTATTAATAATTTAAACTAAATTATTTTTCCGGTATTTCAATCCATCGTATCTCATCTCCTATGGCTATTCCGGTTGAATCGGCTAATCCTCCTTTACCTTCAATAACATATTGGGATGGTGCTGTTGATGGGTAAGGTTTTCTAGTTAAGGGCTGAGTATTTTTGTAGATGGTAATAATTCTTTTGTTTGAATCCGCATAAAAAATATCTAAAGGGAATTTTGTATTGAGCATCCAGAATGATTGCATTTGAGATACGGGGAAAATAAAAAGCATCCCTTCGTTTGATTTTAATGACTCTCTGTTCATTAATCCGATCTGTCTTTTATGCTCGTTATCTGCTATCTCTATATTGATTTGTGCTTTAACGTGAGTTAAAGTATCAAGAAAAATTAGTTCACCCTCTTTTTTAAATGAAGCTTCTTCTGGCATTTCCTTTTTTTTAACTTGTTTTATTAATAATAGTAATAGAACAACGGAGGCAATTGCAATAGCCGCAAGTATGAAATTCCTTTTTTTCTTTTCTTTTTTCCTTCTTGCAATTTCGACTTTACGTTTTTCTAAACGTTTTTTTTGTTCTAATATTTTTTTATAAGGGTCAGTGCTCAATTTTATATCTTATATTTAATTTAATTAAAAATAGTCTAAATGAACTATTTATTGATTAGAATTAACTATCTAAGTTAGCATTAATCATTGGCAAAAGTTATGATTTTAGGATGATATAAAAAAGTTTTTGAAAACTTTGTCTTATTCATCTCATTACAATTGCTTTATATAATTTAGAAATTTTTCAAACAATAAAATAAATATTTTACTAAAAGGTGTCATATGAAAAAAATACTACTAACATTTAGTTTAATAGTATTAGCTTCAAATATTATATTTAGTCAAATACATAACCCATGATTAGAAAACTGGAAAAAAGCTAATCCTGATGGGTGGTATAGTAATAATCTTCCAACATTTTATACTCCAGTAACTCAATCTGGAACTAGCCATTCCGGTTCTTCGGCAGCAAAATTGGAAGTTGTTCCATTTTCTACAATAGTTGCTATTCCATCCTTATGGTCTGGCTCAACACCTTTAGGAGGTTTTCCGGTTAGCCAGTCCTATGCTAGTTTAACTGGATATTACCAATTGTCCCCAGTTGGGAATGATGGTCTTTTTATTGTCGTATATATGTTTAGCAAAGGTTCATATAGTGGTGCAGGTACAATTGAAATCACTGGAGCTGCTTCTTCCTACACACAGTTCTCTGTTCCTATCGATTACTCATCTTCAGATCAAGCAGATTCAGCAGCAATCTGGCTATTAGTAGGCGGCGATTCCAGCGGAGTAGGAGGTAATGTCGGATCATATGCATTGATAGATGATTTAGCTTTTAGCGGAACGGTTGGAGTAAATGATAATGTTCCAAATACTGTTAAGAATTTTAAATTGTATCAAAATTATCCCAATCCATTTAACCCTTCAACAAATATTTCTTATAATATTAACAAACCAGGAAATGTTGAGTTAAAAGTCTATAATATTTTAGGGGTTGAAGTTTCTACTCTTGTAAATGAATATCAAACTGCAGGCGAACATAGCATTAAATTTAATGCAGATAATCTTCCCAGCGGAATTTATTTTTATAAATTAGAAGCAGGTAGTTTCTCACAAATTAAAAAGATGACACTCTTGAAATAGTTATTAGATCAATAGCCAAGAGGACAAACCCAATTTCTGAAAATGAAGTTGGGTTTTTTATTTAATCATAATCCGTAACGTTTAAATCTTTTAACTCAAACATTCTTTTAATCTGTTTTTCAGTTATACGCGTGCTGGACAGTTCTGGAATTTCATCTTTACCAAAAAATTTAATTTCGGAAGTTTCAACACTAGTTTTGGCTTCGCCTCCGGTTAACTCGCATAAAAAAAACATTTTGTAAATATGATAAGGCAGATCTGGTTTGTGTCCATGCAACGCTCTGTCATATACTGCTAATAGTCTTTTTGTTTTTGTTTGATAACCGGATTCTTCGAAAATTTCTCTTTCAACATTTTCGGAAGGCGGTGAGCAAACATCTGCCCAACCGCCGGGCAAAGTCCATAAGTTATCAATCTTTTCTCGGACTAATAGTATTTTATCGTCTTTGAAAACGACTCCTCTTGTATCGACTTTTGGAGTTGCATAACCAGTTTCTTTATTGAAGAAATCTAAAATTAATTGCGGTTTTTGATTTGTATGCTCTGAAATAATTTCTGCTGCAATCTCTTGAAGTTGTTTGTAACGGTCTACATCAAATTCGTTGTCACTGAATGTTAATCCAATTTGCGCAATAGCTTGAATTCTTTGGCCCCATTCTACCCATTTTTCCTGCATAAAAATTTAATATGAATTTTTGAATAAATTATTTGTTATTTAATGTATAAAAAACAAAATAAAGAAAGAAATTTTGCATGAGATTTGAATAGTAATTTATTTGAAACATAAAATGTAGAACTAAAATGTAAATTATTTGAATAGTATAATTTTTATTAATTTGTTTTCTACAATTATAAAAGAATTTGAATCTTAACAAATTGGGTCGAAAGATAAACATGCCGTCACAAATTATTGATCGAGAAGAAATAGTTTTAACCGAATCGCAAAACAAAATGATAGAAAGTGGATGGGGAGAGGACGTTTTAAATAATACCATTGTAGAAAAAATAAATTACATATCAGACGGATTAAAATTAAAAGGATATATAGCTTATCCAAAACAGCAAAAGGCAAATGAAAAATATCCTTGCATAATTTGGAATCGAGGAGGATACGGCAATAGAGGAGCAATTGACCATTTTACAGCTAAGGGAGTGTTTGGACAATTGGCATCCTGGGGTTACGTAGTATTCATGTCTCAATACCGTGGAAATGCCGGAAGTGAAGGTAAAGAACTACTTGGGGGAGATGATGTTAATGATATTTTGAATTTAATTCCGCTTGCCGATGAGTTTGATTTTGCAGATAAAAACAAATGGGGAATAGAGGGCTGGAGCCGCGGCGGAATGATGGCACTATTAACTTTAAAGCAAAACCACAATTTTAAATGCGCTGTTTTAAGTGGAGCGATTTCTAACCTAAAACAAAACGCATCCGATCATCCCGAATTAAATAAGTCTTATAAGGAAATAATCGGTACAGAAAATTATGAAAGTGAATTAAATAAAAGATCGGCAATAAATTTTATAAATGATTTACCTAATATTCCTTATTTAGTAATGCATGGCGGAGCAGATGATACAATTTCGGTTACTCAATCAATTGAGCTTGCCAAAAAATTTTCTGAGACAGATTATAAATATAGATTAGTGATTTTTGAAGATGGCGACCACTTCTTAAAAAGATACCGAAAAGAAGTTGACGATTTGAGACAAAATTGGTTTAAAAAATATTTAAATTAAGCTTTTAGTTTTAATATTGAAAGATTAATTATTATGCAAAAAATAACTGTTTATGAAAAACCTACTTGCACAACTTGCAGAAGTGTTTCTAAAATACTAATTGAAAATGGAGTAGAATTTGATAAAGTCAATTATTACATAAAACCGTTTTCTAAATTAAAATTAAAATCATTACTAAAAAAAATGAATTTGACACCGCTGGAATTATTAAGAAAGAATGAAGATGCCTACAAAACACTTGATATAAAAAATAAAAACTATACTAACGAACAATTAACAGATTTAATGATCTCAAATCCTGATCTTATACAAAGACCAATTGTTGAGAAAGGTGATAAAGCAATACTTGCCCGTCCGGCAGAAAGAATTAAAGAATTATTTTGAAAGAATTTTATGGCTCATACTCACAATCATATTGATTCAGACAACAGAAGCACTTCGAATATAAAGACTGCGTTTTTTCTGAATGTCTTTTTCACAATAATTGAAGTGTGGGGAGGATTCTGGACAAACAGCACAGCAATACTTTCTGATGCACTGCACGATTTAGGTGACAGCCTTTCACTTGGGCTTGCCTGGTTTCTGCAAAATAAATCAAAAC
>CAZRMA010000165.1:0-8069 GCA_964600655.1 uncultured Ignavibacteriaceae bacterium | reverse complement strand
GAAGGAAGAGAAGATTTTTCTAGGTCAAACTTAAATGGTTTAAAAGTTACATCGCCTAAATTTTCTTCGGGCCTTCTTCTGCCAATTATTCCTTTCAAAAGCACATCAAGAAGTGAAGCATAAAATGTCGCTTCTCCCAACCTTAATCCAAGTTTGCGGACATCATCATTTTTTGCGAACAATCCATAGCCGTAAATTCCAAAGACAGAAACTGCCGCAGTTGGTATATAAAAATATTTATCAAGGTTAAATAAGTTATCATTTAAGCTGCCTCTGCTTCTTAGAGAAAAAGATCTGACATCCTTGTCAGCAGCCACAGCAGCGGCTGTAACAGCTATTGTTGAAGAAAATAAAATCCAATCCTTTGAATCGAAGTGAAGCGGTGCAGTTGCAATATCTCCTCCGACAATAAAAAAATTATTGAAGTCTTGTGGAAATTTATTTATTTGTCCAAATGAATTGTTAGCAAAGAATAATAAAAGAATAAAAATCGAAATTTGTTTTTTCATATTTATTTAATTTAAAATTAAGAAAGGGGTTCATTTGCGTGAACCCCAAGAATGTCTGCTATTTCTAATATACACAAACCCACTTTCTTAAAGAAATTGGGTTGTTTCCATTATATTTATTTTTTTAATTCAATTGCTTTGCGAACAAAGCCGTCAGCTTTTTCAATTCGAACTTTTGCTTCTTCAACATTAACATTAGCCAAAATCATAACGAGTGCCGTTTTAACATGCCCATCTGCTTTTTCCAAATACTCTGCAGCTTTTTCATACGAAATTCCTGTAATCGTCATTACAATCTTTTTTGATCTTTCAACTAATTTTTTATTCGTCATTTGAAGATCGATCATCATATTCTCATAAACTTTTCCCATGCGAATCATTGCTGTCGTGGTTAGCATATTCAAAACTAATTTTTGTGCTGTCCCGCTTTTCATTCGTGTTGAACCCATAACTACTTCAGGGCCTACATAAGGACAAATTGGAATATCAACCTCTTTTATATCAAAATTTTCTCTCGGATTCGTGGTTACAAATAAAGTGAATGAGCCCAGTTCTTTTGCTTTTTTAACTGCGCCAACTACATAAGGAGTTCGACGGCTTGCAGCTATGCCGCATACAACATCTTTAGAATTTACATTAACAGCAATTACATCTTTGGCACCATTCTCTTCATAATCTTCAGCGCCCTCCTGCGCACGAAACATAGCTTCTTTGCCGCCGGCAATAAAACCATCAATTAATCCAAATGGAGTTCCAAATGTTGGAGGGCATTCTGACGCATCAACAACTCCAAGTCGTCCGCTGGTTCCGGCACCAAAATATAAAAGCCTTCCGCCCGATTTTAATGCTTTAACTATTACTTCAACGGCCTGCTCAATGTATGGAATTTCTTTTTCAACTGCGGAAGCAATTGTTTTATCTTCGTTATTAATTATTTCTAAAATTTCTCTTGTTGACCGCGCATCAATATCCATGGAATTAGAATTACGCTGTTCAGTGGTTAATTTACTAATTTCATCGAATAGTGATTTATTCTCTTGAGAAGAGGTCATTTATGAAGCTCCAGCAAAACGAGCTTCTTTCCTTTTTGGTTTCTAATGTTTGATGGCTTGTAACTTAAATCGAAGACCGTAGATTTTCTTATGTAAGATTTGTATTTCATTTCAGCTTTTTGAAATTCTTCATCTAAATTACCGCCTTTAATTGCAGCAAGATATGCTTTATCTTTTATCAAAGGAATTGCATAGCGGAACAAGATAATCAGCGGAACAGTTGCCCTGCTAACCACAAGATCAAAAGTGTTTGCATATTTTTCCTTAAATTCATCACTTTCGACCCGCATGTTTTCTGCTTTAACATTTCCGAGTTTTAATTTATCAATAAATTCTTTTACAGCATCTATTTTTTTCGTTGTTGAATCGACTAAAACCCCTTTTAATTCAGGACGAACAATAGCAAGCGGAATCCCGGGAAAACCACCACCAGTTCCAATGTCTAAAAAATTTGTACATTTTTCAGGAATATATTTTGAAATGTAGGATGAAATAAAAATGTGATTTTCTATTATTTTATCCGCATCACGTCTGGATATTAAATTAACACTTTCGTTTTTGTCAACTACTAAATCTGCAAAATAAGCAAGCCGCTCCACTTTCATGATGTCGGGATTAAATGCATTTTCCCAGAAAAAAGAGTTCAATTCTTTCAGAAATTGTTCTTGAACGTCCACCATAAAAAATCCTCAAATTAGTTTTTCAAATATACCAATAATATAGAAATATCTGAAGGTGTAACCCCCGAAATGCGGGAAGCTTGGCCAATTGATCTTGGCTTAACTTTATTTAGTTTTTCTCTTCCTTCATTTGATAATGCCTTTATATTTGTAAAGTTAAATGTTAATGGAATTTGTGCAGATTCAAATCGTTCTAATTTTTCCACCATTTCCTGCTGCCGTTTCATGTAGCCTTCATATTTAAGTTGAATTTCCACTTGTTCAAGAGCAAATTCATCGTTTTTCAAATCTTTTATGAATATATATCCATTATTTTCAATATAATTTAATAATTCCCTTAAATTTAGTTCTGGTCTTTTACATAATTTTGAGACAGTTTCTGTCGAATTAATTCCATTTTGCCCTTTAGATTCCAGATATGCGTTGATAGAAGAAGCATGTATTTTAATATTGTTGAAATTTTCAACGCTATGATTAATTAAATTTTTCCTTGTTTCAACTTCATCAAAATAATCTTTTGAGTTTAAACCATATTTGAAACCATATTCAGCAAGTCTGATATCAGCATTATCTTGACGAAGCAATAATCTATGTTCGGCTCTTGATGTAAACATTCTATAAGGTTCTTCAGTTGATTTATTTACGAGATCATCAATTAGAACTCCAATGTAAGCTTCACTTCTTTTAAGAACGAACTCTTCCATTCCTTTTATTTTAGCAGCGGCATTTATTCCTGCGACAATCCCTTGAGCAGCAGCTTCTTCGTATCCTGAAGTTCCATTAATTTGTCCGGCAAAATAAAGCCCCTTCACGAGCTTAGTCTCCAAAGTCAAATCAACTTGATGCGGCGGGAAGAAATCATATTCAACAGCATATCCTGGACGCACTAATTCGACTTCTTCCAATCCTTTTGTTTGATGAATAGCTTCAATTTGAATTTCTGCAGGAAGTGAAGTTGAAAAACCATTTAAATATATGAGATCTGAATTAAGTCCCTCGGGTTCTAAAAATAATTGATGCTGAGGCTTATCAGAGAATCTAACAATTTTATCTTCAATTGACGGACAGTATCGGGGACCAACTCCCTTGATAAGCCCCGTAAACATAGGTGATTCTTTAAAACCTTTCTCCAAAACTTTATGAACATTTTTATCGGTGTAAGTGATATGACAACTAACCTGCGGTAAAGAAGGAAACTCACCTCTGTTTGTATGAAAAGAAAACGGTTGAGGATTTATGTCCCCGGGCTGTTCTTCCAATAAATCAAAATTGATCGAGTTTTTTGATAATCGTGGCGGTGTTCCAGTTTTTAATCGGGATGTTTCAAAGCCAAATTTTAATAATGATTCGGTTAAACCCGTCGCACGCTTTTCACCGAACCTTCCTCCACTTACAGATTTTAAACCGGTGTGCATCAAGCCATTTAAAAATGTTCCGGCAGAAAGAATAACTGCGCTGCAAATAATTTCATTTCTTTTAGAAGTCTTTACGCCTTTGATAGCATTATTTTCAACAACAACATCAACGACAGAATCTTCTACAATAGTAATATTAGGATGTGCATCAATAACTCGATACGCTTCTTCTGAATAGAGCTTACGGTCTGATTGGCATCTTGGGGACCAAACAGCAGGGCCTTTAGATTTGTTTAGCATTCTAAATTGAATCCCTGTTCGGTCTGCAATCTTTCCCATCACTCCACCAAGTGCATCAATCTCTCGGACCAAATGTCCTTTGGCAGTTCCGCCAATTGCAGGATTGCAGGACATGCGTCCCATGGCATATCTATCCATAGTTACAAGTCCAACATTACAACCCATTGAAGCTGCCGAATGAGCCGCTTCAATACCAGCGTGTCCTCCGCCAACCACAATTACATCGAATTTATTCATATTTTTCTTTTCATTGTTTCATGTGAAACAAAAATAATTCAATTTTCGTACTTTTAAATAAACTTAAAAAAGGCTAATTTTTTATTTTTCCAGTTTCACGTGAAACAAATAATTATTTTCCTATGCAAAATTTCATAAAAATGTTATTTAATATATCCTCTGACGTTACTTCACCAATAATTTCTCCTAAAGAATTTGCGGCATTTCTAAGATCTACAGAAATAAATTCACCGCTTAATTTATTATTAATTGATTCTTTCGCATTTTCCAAAAAAGTTTTTGAATTCATCAAACAATTGAAATGTCTTAAGTTCGAGACTATAGCTGATTTTTCACTATAATTCGAATTTTCAAAAACCATTTCTTTTAGTTTCAAAAAAAGTTTATCAATTCCATCACCGTTAAGTGCTGAAATATAAATATCAGCATTAATATTCTTTTTGTTTCCCAAATCAATTTTATTTAATACCCTTATGACTTTTGATTTTTCGTTCAAAGAATATATTCCCTCTAAAATATCTTCCGATCCATTTTGTTCAACATCATTTATAAAGAGCACTAAATCTGAATTCTTTACCACTTCCCTACTTCTAGTAACTCCTTCTTTTTCTATCTCATCTTCAGATACTCTTAACCCAGCAGTGTCGTATAATCTAAATAATATTCCGTCTATTTCGGCATCTTCACGAATTACATCTCGAGTTGTTCCGGGAATTTTGCTTACAATTGCGCGAGATTCTTTCAAAATATAATTTAATAAGCTGGACTTTCCCACATTTGGTTTGCCCACTAACGCAACATTTACTCCATCTTTGATAACTTTTCCAAATGAATAAGATTTGAGAAGTAAATTAATTTCAAAAATAATAATTTCGATTCGTTTTAATAGATCCTTAAAATTTATAAACTCAACATCTTCCTCAGCAAAGTCGAGTTCGAGTTCTACAAAAGAAGTTGCATTCAACAAGGATTCTCTTAGGCTTTGAACTTTATTTGATAATATCCCATCAAGCTGATTTCGAGCGCCTTTTAATGAAGCATTGGTTCGTGATGAAATAACATCTGCAACAGCTTCTGCTTGAGCTAAATCAATTCTGTTATTCAGGAAAGCTCTTTTAGTAAACTCGCCCGGCTCTGCAAGTCTTATATTTTTTTCAACCAATAATTCAATTATTTTTTTAGTTATTAAGGGATTACCATGTGTACTTATCTCAACAGAATCCTCTCCTGTATAAGAGTTTGGATTTTTAAAAACAGATGCCAATACATCATCAATTAAATTTCCTTCTTGATCAACTATTTTTCCATAATGAATTGTATGAGTAGCAGCTTCTGATAATTTAATCTTACCGACGAAAATTTTATCAACAGCCCCAAATGTCTTTGGGCCGCTTACTCTAATTACTGATATTGCACCCACACCAGTTGGAGTTGCAACAGCAGCAATTGTATCTTCTAAAGGGAGCTTGTTCATTTATAAAATTTGGATAATAAGGTTGCAAAAATATGGAATTAAAAGAGCATTTTCAATTATCTTATACTCCCCTATTCCTCCTTTAAGTTTTATATAAAAATGATTTAGAGAAATATCAATTATTGAATTGAATTATTGTCATAACATTTTGTCATTTCTCGAATCAAACCATTTAAAAATATGAAATGTCCGCCATTTTGTCGCAGCTGAACCAGCAATCAAATATTCCCTTAAACCATTTTATTATATTGTTTTAGAGCTGTTTTGTGTGGTGGGCATAATTATTGATTGTCATATATGCTTATTATTTAGTAATTAAAAATAAAACATGGAATTCAAAGATTATTATAAAACATTGGGCGTAGAAAAAGATGCAACTCAGGAAGAGATAAAAAAAGCATATAGAAAATCAGCTTTAAAATATCACCCTGACCGAAATCCAAACGATAAAGCTGCTGAAGAAAAGTTTAAAGAAATTACCGAAGCAAATGAAGTTTTAAGCAATCCTGAAAAACGAAAAAAGTATGATCAGCTTGGTTCTAACTGGAAACAATATGAGCGTTCAGGAGGGGGAATGAATGATTGGTATAATCAATATTCCTCAGGCGGACAAGGAAGCTCATTTAAATTTGAAGGAGATCTTGGAGATTTATTTGGAAATGTCGGCGGTTTCTCTGATTTCTTCGAGAGTTTTTTTGGCGGAAGAAGAAGTCAGCGGCATGCCGGCAGTGCTTTTACACAAGCACAAAAGGGAAGCGATTACGAAGCGGATTTAAATTTAACTTTTGAAGAAGCATACAATGGAACCGAGAGACAAATAAATGTTGATGGACGTAAATTAAAAATTATTATTGAACCCGGAACCAGGGAGGGGAAGAAGCTAAGATTAAAAAATCAAGGAGCGCAAAGTAAAAACGGTGGTGATAAAGGAGATTTATATTTAAAAATTCATATTCTCGATCATCCTTTTTATGAAGTTAAAGATGATGATCTTTATTATAATCTTGATGTTGATTTATATACCGCTGTACTTGGGGGCAAAATTCAAATTACAACAATTGATGGGAAAAAAATTAATCTTACCATACCGAAAGAATCAGATAATGGAAAGCTATTAAAAATTAAAAACATGGGAATGAAGAAAGCCACCAGTAATCGCAAAGGTGATTTGATTGTTAAGGTTAATATTCAAATTCCAAAAAACTTAACATCAGAAGAAACAAAATTATTTAAGAAACTATCAGAACTAAGGAGTAAATAAATGAGCGAGAAACAAGCAACGAAACAAAAATTTAAATTCAAAGCTGAAGTAAAACAATTACTTGATATACTTGTCCACTCACTTTATACAAGCAGAGAAATATTCTTACGTGAATTAATTTCTAACTCATCAGACGCATTGGATAAATTAAGATTTCAGTCAACCAAAGGGACAGATATTCTTGATAAAGATTTGCCATTAGAAATTAAAGTCGCTTTTGATGAAAAGAAAAAAACGATTACTGTTTCCGATACAGGAATAGGAATGACTAAAGATGAATTGATAAATAACATCGGAACAATCGCTAAATCCGGGTCGGCTGATTTCTTAAAGCAGCTTTCTGAAAATAAATCTGATGCAAATAATATTATTGGAAAATTTGGAGTTGGATTCTACTCTGTATTTATGGTTGCGGAAGAAGTAGTAATAAAAACAAAATCATATTTAAAAGATGAGCCTGCTGTGGAATGGAAATCAGATGGGCTTGGAAATTATGAAATCGCTGAACTTACTGATGAAATAAGCAGAGGAACTATTATTGAAATTCATTTAAAAGAAGATGCAAAAGAATTTGCTGATAAATACAGGCTTGAAAATGCAATCAAGAAACATTCAAACTTTATTCAATTCCCAATCTATTTGGAGAATGAAAAAGTAAATATGGTTTCTGCAATTTGGCGTGAGCCGAAAAGCAAAGTAACAAAAGAACAATACAATGAGTTTTATAAATTCTTAACTTACGACAACGAAGAACCGATGGACACAATTCATGTTTCCATTGATGCGCCGATTCAATTTAACAGCTTGTTGTTTATCCCTAAAAAGAATTTTGATTTATTTAGATACAGCAGGGAAGACTACGGTTTGGATTTATATGTGCGTAGAGTTTTAATTCAGCATAAAAATAAAGATTTGCTTCCCGAATATTTAGGTTTTGTAAAAGGTGTTGTCGACTCAGAGGACTTGCCGTTGAATATTTCCCGCGAGACACTGCAGGAGAACGTAATATTTAATAAGATATCAACCAATGTTACTAACCAGGTTCTTTCGTACTTGCAGAAGAAAGCTAAAGATGAACCGGAAAAATATATCGATTTTTGGAATGAACACGGAAGGATTTTTAAGCTGGGCTACAGTGACTTCACAAACTTAGAAAAATATTCTCAGCTATTAAGATTTAATTCTTCTTCATGTAAAGATA
>CAZRMA010000164.1:0-8074 GCA_964600655.1 uncultured Ignavibacteriaceae bacterium | reverse complement strand
TGCCTGGTCAAAATCTAACGCTCAATTGGAAGAATTGGGTTCAAGATATGCCTGGTCAAAATCTAACGCTCAATTAGAAGAATTGGGTTCAAGATATGCCTGGTCAAAATCTAACGCTCAATTGGAAGAATTGGGTTCAAGATATGCCTGGAGCAAATAGATTTGCTTACTAATTTACAATAAAGTTTGTAAATTTAAGCCTCTAATATAAAAGTTAGAGGCTTTTCTTTTTACCATTGGATATTTGTAATCATTGTTACAGAAACTATTACACACCAGACTTTTACTTTTTCTTGTCCTGTTTTCTTTTTTCCCTATTTTAAAAAGTTATTCACAGTATTATCCAATGGGCAACCCCTCGGAATGGCGCGAAGCAGAAAGCCAGCATTTTAAAATTATTTACAGAAGTTCTCATTCCTATCTCGTATCACACATTTTAAATTCAGCTGAAAATTCACTTAAAAAATTAATGGAAATCTTTGATTATAAACCTAAAGAAAAAATTATTATTAATACTTATGATGTTTATGATTTTGGATTTGCCGCTGCTACTGCGGTTCCCACAAATTTCATAAGGCTTGAAATTGAGCCCCTTGAAGCAGGCTATGAAGCAATTCTCTTTAATGAAAGATTCCAGTGGCTGTTAAATCATGAGCTTGTGCATATTGTTGTTAATGATAATCCATCCAAAGTTGAGAGAATATTTCGTTCAATTTTTGGAAAAGTCAGTCCTGAACAACAGCAGCCATTAACTGCATTTTTCAGCCTTCTTACAAACTATGATAGATATACACCCAGATGGCACCAAGAAGCTATTGCGGTTTTTATTGAAACCTGGTTAAGCGGTGGTTACGGAAGGTCTCTTGGTAATTTTGATGAGATGTATTTTAGAGCTATGGTTAGTGAAGGGAAAGAATTTCCAACGGATATAGAGTTGGAAACTATTTTAAGCCAGAATTCTTTTCTACTTGAAAATATATTTTATTTATATGGGACAAGATTTATAACTTATTTGGCTGCAAATTATGGGCAGCATAAAGTAATTGAATGGTATAAGACTAAACCAGGCGAATTTTATTCTAGCTACACAGGACGATTTGAAGATGTATTTGGAATTGATATGAAAGATGCCTGGAATTCCTTTTTGAAAAATGAAATCAAGTTTCAGCAAAAAAACATTAAAAAAATCAAAACTTATCCTATAACAAAATTAAATCCTTTGTTCAATGAAGCAACTGGTTGGGTTGCACAGCCATTCTTTAGTCAAAAAAGAAATTCAATTTTATTTGGATATCATAAGCCGCATAATTTAGCCGGGATACAGGAGCTGAATTTGTCGACGTTTAAAAGCAGAAAAATTGGGGACCTGCAAACCCCAAGCATTTATCAAGTTGCTTCAACGGCATACGACAGTGAAAAGGATATTTTTTTCTTCACAACAAATAATAATCAACTGTTTAGAGATATTTGGAAATTAAATCCTGAAACAGGTGATGAAGAAATGCTGTTTGAAAATTGCCGTGTCGGCGATTTAACAGTATCACCACAGATGCACGAATTATGGGGTGTTCGCCATTCAAGCGGGCATGCAACTTTAGTGTATTCTACTTTTCCATACAATTCTTTGCAGAATGTTGTATCATTTAATGTTGGCGACAATATTCAAAATTTATCAGTAAATCCCGATGGAAATTTTTTGGCCGCAGTCTTACATAAAACAAACGGGGATCAAAGTTTAATTCTAATTGATTTGGAAAAATTAAAGGCCGGAGAAAATTTTAAATATTTAACTATATCAAGTAAAGGGTCGCCGGAAAGTCCTTCATGGAGTCGGGATGGAAAAGAGATTTATTGGAGTGCATATATTAACGGTGTCTCAAATATTTATAAAACAAATTCAGAATTATTGAAACCGGTTCCACTTAGTAACACTGTAGTTGGATTATTCAAACCCGTTTATCTTTCTAAAGATTCTTTATTCGCTTTTGAATTTACTTCAGATGGTTTTATGCCAGTCATAATTCCCAATAAACCTGTGGAGAACCTTTCAGCTATTGAATATTTTGGAGAGAAGATAGTTGATAAAAGCCCTGAAGTAGAAAACTGGAATATCTCTGCGGAAAAAGTTGATAAGTATAGTGTTCCAATAAAAGCCGGTACATCTTATAACAGCTTTTCAAATTTACAAGTTTTAACTTTTATACCAATTATTACAGGATTCGAGAAACAAAAAGTTCTCGGAATTTTTACACATATCTCAGATCCTTTATTATTTCATGATATAACTTTGGAAGCTGGCTATGCACCATTTGATGAATTTCCGAAGCTGCCCAAATATCATGTAAAATTTAAATACGAATTTAAAAAACAATTAACTATAGGCATAGATTATAACGCCCCTGACTTTTACGATTTATTTAATACAAGAAAAAGAGGAACTATAGGAACAAAATATCGAATCGGCTATTCAAATTATTGGATTTATAATAATCCATTAAAGATGAAACAAACAACTGAAATTGCTCTCTATACAAATAATAGATTTTATAATGATAACCTTCTGGAAATTATAGCACCTGATTTCCTTGTTGCTCAAACTGTATTTAATTCAAAGGATTTAAGAAAAAGTATAGGCAGTTCTAATTATGAGAAAGGAAATGAATTTAATATTACTGCGATGGCTTTTTCAGCTAATCCCTCTAACCCACAAACTTCCGCTCAATTTTACGCTGAATGGGATAACTATTCGACCTGGATTGGGAAACACAATGTACTTCATTTTAAAACTGCCGGCGGGTATCACATTAAAAATGATTTATTAATTCAGTCCAAATTTTTCTTTGGTGGATTTGGAAATAGGAAAGTTGAAAATGAAGACGTAAAACAATATAGAAAAGTATTTCGTTTTCCAGGGATTGCAATATATAGTTTAGCTGCCGACCAATTTGGAAAGTTCATGATTGAAAATGATTTCCCACCAATACGTTTTGGAAATCTTAATATTGGTTCACAATTAGTAAATCATATTGATGCGTCGATTTATAGCCAGGGTCTTGTTGTTAATTCATTTGATAACAAAACATACGATACTTATTTAACCATAGGCGGTCAAATAAATATTATATTTAAACATTGGTTTAATCTCGAATCAACTTTTTCGGCAGGTGCGGCAAATGCATGGTATAGAGATAAAGAATCTTGGGAATGGTTTTTATCTTATAAGTTGTTGAGAAACTAATTTTATCAGATTTCAATTTTATGCATTCAACAAATATTTTATTAACTGCACAAACTAATTGATATAAAATATTTTGTATTTACTATTAAACCCTTATATTTTCAATAGTGACCAATTTAATTTAAACGTGAAATAGTCTTTCAATGAAATTTTCAGAGTTTAAGAAAAAAATTGATGATGAGCTAAAAACTGCAGATGAGAATGGTACAAGCGAACGTGCGAAGACGCTTGAAGTTATTCTTGATATAGTTAAGCTAATTAATCAATCGTTGATTCTTGAAGATGTATTGGAATTAGTTTTAAAAAATGCAATAAAAATTACTGGTTCTGAAAGAGGGTTTATTGTACTTAAAAACTCATCCGGTAAACTTGAATATAGTATGGGAATTACTGTTGACGGAGAAAAACTGTCGGAAGAATCTTTTCAAGTAAGCAACACAGTTGTCAATGATGTTTTCGTCACAGGTCGTTCCCGTTTTATTGAAGGCGCCCAAAGCGATACAAACTATGATCCTACGAAGAGTATTTTAAAACTTGAACTTCAAACAATTTTATGCTCCCCCTTAATTACGGAAGACAAAAAAATTGGGGTAATATATGTAGATAGTAAGCATTTGCATAAAATTCAAGTAACTGAAATAACGAGCACTTTTGAAATTTTAGCCGGGCAAGCTGCTAGTGCAATTAGAAATGCACAATTATATAAAGGACAAGTAAGTGCATACAATGCATTGAATGAAGCAAATGTACAGCTAATACAAGCTGAAAGAAAAGCACTGAAATCAAGTATTGATTCAGAGATTGGTCAGTCATTGCAAGGGTTAGTTCATTTAGCTTTATTAGAAAACGAAAGTTTGATGCGCATACTTGATAAAGCTCAAAGAGATTATAATAATAAAATTGAACAAGCAGATTCAATATTTTTTGATCGGCTTCTTTTAAAGTCCCGTGTTGCAACCGATAGTATCAGGAACATCCAAAAATATGCACAGGTTCTATTGGAAACTTCGGTTATGAATTTAAATATAGACAGCGGAGATTTGAATAAAACTATTCAGTCCGTAATAAAATATATTTCACCAATGAAAAAATTTGCGGGCATTGTTTTTAAAACTGAGTTTAATAATATTTCTTTATGCAGCTACGATTCCGAGCAAATCCAGCACTTATTAGTAAATTTATTTACGAATAGTGCAGAAGCAAAAAAGGACGCCACAATTATTATAACAACTTCTGAGAAGAAAAATAAAATTTATGTTGAAGTTCAAGATGACGGTCCCGGGATGCCTTCCAATGATCTTGATTCTTTTTTTGATCTTCCCTCATCTGTTAAAAGCGGATATGGGTTATTTTTATGCAAAAGTATAGTTGAAAGGCATAGTGGAGAAATTCAAATAATGGATAGTGATAGAGGAACAATAATTCAATTTTGGCTGCCGATAAAATAATTAATGAACGACCCTATTTATAAATATTTTTCATTGCTTTTTGATTCCATTCATTTCCCTATAGAAGTTATTAGTGAAGAGGGAAAGATTGTTTATGTTAACCAAGCATTCACCTTTCAATGGGGTTATAACGTTAATGAGTTGAAAGAATATTCAATCTTTAACGATTCCGAATTAAAGAACAGTGGAACATTAAACCAAATCAAAGATATCTTCGAGCACAAAAATTTTATTTTCACTGAAAAATTTGCCGATGCCCTTCTAAAAAACAAAGAAATAACAATTCCATTGTTCAGAACTAAAATTTTTCACATTGCCGATGGTAAGCAAAATTTTGTTGTACTCTTTCACGAGGATCAAACTGAATTTATCCTAACGGGAGAAGAAGTTAAAAAGGCAAGAGACGGGTATAAAGAAGCGGAGCGATTGAAAAACACTTTTTTAAACGTATTATCCCATGAGCTTCGAACCCCATTAAATATTGTGCTTGGTTATACTTCTATCATTAAAGAAAGCATGAAAGATAAAATAACCGCTGAAGATAAAGTTTATCTTGATAATCTTTACAGCGGTAGTGAAAGATTGTTTAAAAGTATCTCCCAGATGTTAGAGTTTGCACAGTTAGAGGCAGGTAATTATAAAATTAATATTGAACCTGTTGAATTAACCACTTTAATTTACAACTGTCTTGAAGGCATAAAAAAGACAGCCAAGGAAAAGAATCTTGATTTAAAAACTCAATTTAAAAAGAAAAGTATTTTCGTTGATGCTGATGTGCAGTGTGTTGAAAATGCACTTAACAATTTATTGAACAATGCAGTCAAATTCACCAGGCAAGGATTTATTGAAATAGAAGTTGATACATTTGAAGATCGGGAACTAGCTATTTGCCGTATAAAAGATTCCGGCGTTGGTATTTCTACAGAATATTTAGATCATTTATTCCGTCCTTTCAGCCAGGAGGATTTAAATATAGGAAGGTTTTTTGAGGGTAATGGCTTGGGTCTAGCCTTGGCAAAAAGATACATTGAAAAGCAGGGAGGGTCTCTTCTTGTAGACAGTATTAAAGGAGTTGGCTCAACATTTTCATTTACTCTGCCATTATCCGAGAATTTTAAGAGAAAAGAAAAGTCCGATGAGGACGATGAAAATGATAATAGAAGAAAAATTTTCATGCTTGATGATACAAATGAATCGTATGAACTTTTGAATGCTTTCTTAAAAAATAAATTTAAGATACATTCAAAAAACTTTAGGGAATTTAAACTCGACGATCTTGCCGATAGCAATTTTGATTTTATCATTTTCGACGTTAATCAAAATCATTGGGAACAAGGGATATTAATTGTTCAGGATATAAAAAAGAATGATGAATTTAACCGTCCATTAATTATTATTTCAAGTGTATTTTCAGAGGAAAGAATTAATGAGTTTCATAATGCGGGAGCAAATAAATTTCTTGTAAAGCCTTTCACTAAATCAACACTGATTGAAGCTTTGGAACAAATTACTCCTAAATCAATCGAGTAATTTTTATTTTAGCTGTGCAGATTTAAATAAATATTAGGAAGAAGAAAATAGTTTTTATTTGACATGAATGATCATATAAAAAAGGCTACTCTTACTAATAAGCTAAAAAGAGCCTTATGCAAATCAATTAATCAATTGAAAGGGGGAAAGATATGATAACACTATTCAAAGTGTGGAAAGAAAAATTTAGAAATAAAAAATTTAGATATGAATTTTTTGTAACTTTAATTTTTTTAATAATTGCGCTTTCGCTATTTACACAATTTCTAATATTTAATGAAAGCCGGCATGGCGTTACTTTAGATGATCCCTTTCTTGCTTTATTTAATCCGATAAATACAAACTGGCTGACTTTTGGTTTAATTTACATCTCGATATTTACAGCAATAATTTCTTTTCTAAAAACTCCTCACATATTAATGTTGGCTTTTCAATCTTACATTTTACTATTGATTGTTAGGACTATTGCTATGTATTCAATTCCACTTGATCCGCCTCATGCCGTAATCCCTTTGATTGATCCGTTCGTTAAATATTTAGGAACGGGAATTCAATTGAACAAGGATTTATTTTTTTCAGGCCACACTGCGACTTTATTCCTGTTATATCTAGTTAGCGAGAACAAAATTCTTAAAACGGTATTTTTGATTTGCACAATTACAGTTGGTTTATCAGTTTTAATTCAACATAATCACTATACGGTTGATGTTATTTCAGCACCATTTTTTGCCTATGGCATTTATAAAATTGTTTTAGCATTAAGAAATAGATATATCGATCCAATTTAAAATATTGACTATCCATGGAGTCTCTAAAAAGTAAAGCTACTAGATTAATCTGGTTTGTGTCTGGAGTTATTTTATTAATTAAAAGTTCATTTAAAGGATAAAAAATGAATACTGTAAACAAAGAAGAAATTAGAGGCATCACAAATATTATTTCTAATGAATTCAGTATTTCGGGAATCAATTCTATTCTCTCTGCTGATGATTTAGATACTTTACAACAGTTAAAAGAGTACCTTACTAAAAAGATTTCAGAATTAATGGATAAAAATTTTGACAAACTAGTAAATACGTTATACAGAATAGATGTAAATGAAGAAAAGCTTCAACAGGTTTTTATAGCAAAGAATAAAAATATTCTTCCAGAATCAATTGCCGGGTTAATTATTGAAAGGCAACTTCAAAAAATAGAGTTCCGCAGGAAATATAAGGAAGGAAAACTCTAATTTTCCCCCTCAGTTTATTATTAAAAATCTTCAAAGAAATTACTACAGGTATAATTTTCTTCATTCACATTAAAATAATTAATGGTTTATAGTAGCATTTGAAATCAGTCAAAAAGTGGGCAAATTACAAATCATAAATTGTTAAAAATGTTAATCTTTTCAGCACAGTTATTGATAAAGAAATACAGTCATTAATTATCTGAAAATCCATATTCTAAATCCTAAATCAACTCCTGAAGAATTGGGTTTTAAATTTAATATAATGTTTTATTTGCACCACTTATTTTTCAGGTAAAATAAGGTGAATTTAAATCAAAGAAATTGTAACTTTTAGCACTTTTAATTATTAAATTCAATTATTGGTTTGTTTCCACTGCTACAAATTAAGCCAAACGTAAAAGGATGAAACATGGGACTATTTAATTCAAAAGAATTGGACAAGCTTAGATCTGAAAATGAAGACCTAAAATCTAAATTTCACTACATGTACGAAAAAGAGGAAACGAGCAAACGGCTTGATGAAATGCTGCGCAAAAGAAGGGAAGAACTATCTAAAATCTACGAAGAAAAAAAATCCGTCCTGCTGGAAATTGAAACCATAAAAGATGAATCTGAACAAAGACGTGA
>CAZRMA010000163.1:0-8139 GCA_964600655.1 uncultured Ignavibacteriaceae bacterium | reverse complement strand
AATTGCCGGATTCCTCAATACAACTTTTTCTCCAAATTCCACCTGTTCCGTTAAAGTTAATGAAAAAGCCTGCCTTATTTCTAACAGATTGCTCAATTACAAAATGCCCGTCAAGTGCTAAGGCCTGCGCTTTGGTAAGAATTGAATAATCGCCATTTATATGTTCCCAGCGAGTTTGAACCATACCAATTTTATCATCATTAAAAAAAGATAAAGTCTTTGTCAGAAAATCCTTATGGGGAACAAAGTCTGCATCAAATATTGCAATGTAATTTCCTTTTGCGATTTTTAAACCTTCTTTTAATGCCCCAGCTTTAAACCCAATTCTATTACCCCTTCTGATATGTTTTATATCAAAACCCTCTTCCAGTTTTTTCTCCACCATTCTTGCAGCAATTTGAACTGTTTCATCAGTTGAATCATCAAGAACTTGAATCTCTAACTTATCTTTTGGGAAATCAATCTCACAAACTTTTTCGATTAATCTTTCAACGACATAAAGTTCATTATATAAAGGAAGCTGTATCGTTACAGTTGCATTTTCATCTATTTCTGTTTTAGGTGTATGCGAAACATCTTTATATTTATTATGATAATAAATCATTATGAAGCCATGCAAACCGAAAATGAAAAGTATAGTAAGAGAAATAAAATAAGAAATTAGAACAACGTCATCCATTTTTTTACCTTTTAAAAATTATATTTACCAACCGGAAACTGTATCTAAAAGAATATCTTCCGTTAATTTATCAATTGCATCATCTATTGCTGTTGTTCTTGCGTTAAGTCCACCATCGGCAGAATAGTCAGAATATTCAGAAAAATTTTTCTCAAATATTGTTTTCCTTTTTACTAGATCCCTGTATGTAGCTTGAACTGTAACAGTTATTCTTCTTGAAGTTACATTTTCACCTCCTGTAATTACAACCGGAGCATCACTTATAGAAGTAATTGTACAATCAAGTACAGAGTTAGCATTTTGTCTGTCTGTTACCTGCAATGTGTTATCGTCAATAAACTTTTGAGTCAGCTTGTCGGTTAACGACTGCGGCAACCCAGGTTCTCCAGATCCACTCCTATCATTGCTAACGGGAATAGCAATTGTTTTAATATGAGCAGGAACAGATGCACCGGTAAAAGAATATGCACAGCACCCGGTAAAATTAGTCACGAACGCCATTATAAACAAGAGACTTACAGCACTTGCAATAATCCCAAAATTGAGTTTTTGTGCTAAAAATAAAGAATAAGTATTAGAAATTGGAAATAGATAATTTTTTCTATTGTAAATCATATTCCTTGATTTTTCTGTAAAGAGTTCTTTCACTTATGTTCAGCATTTTAGCTGCATTTCTTTTATTACCCCGCGTCGTTTCTAATGCATTAATGATAGCTTTCCTTTCCATTTCATCTAATGGAATTACTTCATCGTTTAATTTATTACTATCTAATTTCACTTCATTCTGTGAATGGTAGATCAGGTCTTTTAACTCCATGATATCTTTTTTAATTTCAAATAAAGCACGGTATAATAATTCTCTGTCAACTTCTTCGGGTGATCTATTTAAGTATATTGGAAGATTCCGGTGAGATTTTTCATTTTCATTTTTCGTAAGAAGAGGTGAAAAAGAATAAGCCTCAAGTGTATGATTTCTGTTTAAAGCAACGGCGGTTTCAATCGTATTTTTTAATTCTCTAACATTTCCAGGCCAGTTATAATCGATTAGCAAATTCAAAGATTCATCTGATATTTTGGGCGGATCAATTTTACGTTCTTTAGTGTACTCATTCATGAAGTGATATAGTAAAATAGGTATATCACTTTTTCGATTTCTTAAAGGAGGAATATTTATGGTTACAGCTTTTAATCTAAAATATAAATCTTCCCGGAATTTTTTTGAATCGACTTCATGCTGAAGGTTTTTATTTGTAGCAGCAATAATTCTTACATCAACTTTTGTAAGAATTTCATCACCAATTCTCATAAATTCCTTGTTCTCAATAGCACGAAGTAATTTAACTTGAGTAGTAATAGGCATCTCTGCAATTTCATCAAGAAAAAGTGTTCCGCTATCAGCAATTTCAAAATATCCTTTTCGATTTTCAATAGCGCTTGTAAACGATCCTTTTTTATGTCCAAACAGCTCACTTTCTAAAATTCCTTCAGGAATGGCCCCGCAATTAACTGTAATTAATTTTTTATCAGCACGGTTGCTGAAACCATGAATCGCTCTTGCAAAAACCTCCTTACCTACACCGCTTTCGCCATATATCAGAATGGAAATATCTGACTTTGCGACTTGCATTACGACATCCGCCAAATCATTTATTTCTTTGGAAACGGCGATTATTCCAAATTCTTTTTTAAATTGTTCGATGGTCATTTATAGATGTAATTAAATTAAAATTTTAAAATTTAGATAGGGTTAAATATATTCTTTTTAAAGGTTTAATTAAAGAAAGGAAATTAACGAATGATTTAAAACACTTACTAATAATACTATCAATTCAAATTTAAAATCTTTTAAAATAATAATAATTTTCATTTTTTGTAACAAAAAATGGGGTATAAATTTCACAATCAAATAATAAAACATTTTTAAACTGATATTTTGCTAACAAAACGAAATTTTTCATATCTTTACTGCCGTTCTTTGGCAGTTTAAATCCGAAGAATACTATATTTCAAATTAGATTGATGGAGAAGATATTCTTATACTGTTTTTACTTTCTAAATTGATGCGTTTTCTAAAAAGTACTAAATCTGTTATACTGATCTCTCTAATATTTGGAGCATCAAGTTCTTTTATTTTAGCACAAAACACGGGTATTTTAAAAGGAACTATTTCTGATTCAACCAATGGGGAGGCACTTCCTTTCAGCAATGTATTTATAGAGGATATAAATAGAGGCGCTTCAACAAATGCCAATGGATACTTTGTTATTCCGGGAATTCCGGCTCCGCAACAGTATGTCCTAATAGTTTCATATGTCGGTTATCAGACTAAAAAAATTGAAGTCAAAATTCAAAGAAACAAAGTAACAGAAGTAAATGTTGCCCTTATTCAATCAAGTGTTTCGCTTCAAACAGTTGAAAAAATTGGGGAAAGGACTATCCAGAAAAATGCGACTGATTTAGGTTTACAGAGAATCACCGTTAAAGAATTAGAGATGCTTCCTAAAGGTGTAGAAACCGATATTTTTCGCTCATTGCAATACTTGCCCGGCGTTCAATCAACCGGAGATGTTTCAGCAAGATATTACGTTCGCGGTAGTCCAAGTAATGAAAATCTTGTGTTAATTAATGGAATTACAATTTATAATCCATTTCATGCATTTGGAATTTTCAGTGTCATTGATCCTGAAATGATAAATACTGTAGAATTTTATAAAGGCGGTTTCACCACTGAATTTGGGCAAAGACTTTCTTCCGTACTAAACATTATTACAAAAGATGGGAACAAGAATAGAGTAAGCGCACTAGCTAGTGCAAGTTTTCTAACCGGAAAAGCTTTAATAGAAGGGCCAATACCTTATGGCTCGTTTATGGTAACCGGAAGAAAAAGTTTTTCAACTCAAATTTTGAAGAAATTTCTTAACGACGAATCTGCTCCTATTAATTTTTATGACGGTTCATTTAAATTAAAATACTCTAATCCTAATTTTATCGAGGGATCCAATTTTAGCATAAACGGTTTCATTAGCGGAGACAAACTGATAAATGATAACCCCGCGATTGAAGACATAAGCTGGTTTAACAATGTTATGGGATTTAGATGGGCACAAACAACAGATTCACCGCTTTATTATGAAATGGGTATATCTTATAGCAATTTTTCCGGAAGTGTAAAACCAAAATTAAGTGGGTCTAATCCTGAGGAAAATAATGTAGATGATATATCCTATAACCTCGATTTACATTACATTTATAATAGCAAAGATGAATTGGGGGTTGGACTTGCTCTGAAAAATGTTAATACCCAACTTTATTTACGGAATTCAACTGGAGCAATTAGTGATCTCTCAGCGCAGGGAACAAGTATTAGCATATATGCTAAATACAAATTTCTTCGCTTTACAAACTTTGGTGCTGATTTGGGAACAAGATTAAACCCAATTACTTTGTCTTCTTCAGAAGCATCAACATATCTTTTTGAACCAAGAGTTAGCCTAACTTACATAGTTTTTCCAGGTATCACTTTAAAAGGTGCGTGGGGTTTATATCAGCAAGAGCTGACTACTTTGTCTGATGAAAACCAGGTAATATCATTATTTGAACCATGGATAATCACTCCTTCATATTTAAAACCCGGAAATGCAATTCATTATACAGCGGGAATTGATGCAAATTTTGCAGATTACTTCAATATTAATATTCAGGGTTATTATAAAGTATTACAAAATATCGCCACTTTGAATGATCAAAAAGTTTCTTCTAGTCAAAGGGATTTGTTGCCAGCTTCAGGAGAATCTTATGGTTGGGAATTTTTACTCAAATATCTCCATAACCCAATAAGTTTTACAGGTTCATATTCTTTAGGCTGGGCTTATAAAAATCTTGATGGCTGGCTGTATTATCCAAGATATGATAATAGACATTCGATAAGCCTGCTATTAGGTTTTGATTTTGGAAAAGGCTGGAATGCTTCGGCAACCTGGATATTTAATTCCGGTTTACCATTTACTCAGAACATGGGATATTATGATAAATATTATTTCAAAGATTTTTATTCTGATTGGAAAATTTACGAAGGCTATGTTCCCTACTCGCTTCTCGCAGATAAAAATTTAGGCAGACTGCCCTCTTACCATAGACTGGATTTGAGCTTAACAAAAGAATTTACTATTGATTTCTTAGATGTTAGTCTTGATGTAAGTGTCTTAAATATATATAACCGTAAAAATATATTTTATTTTAAAAGAGATACAGGTGAACGAGTAAATATGCTTCCAATTTTGCCAACTGCAACGCTTAAAATAAAAATATGAAAAATTCAATTCCACATATTATAATTTTAATTTTTATTTTGACTGGATTATCCTGTAAAAATATACTTGAACCGAATGCTCCACTTAGAGAACGTTATGTTTTAACCGGCGTAATGAGAAGTGACACCACACTTCAAATTGTAACGGTTACCCATACCTATAGACCGCCCGGCCCAAATAGAAATCCTAATTCTTATACAGATGCACCTTATATAATAGGCGCCGAAGTCAATATGTGGTATAAGGAAAAATTATATCAATTAAGAGATACAATTTTAACAAGAATTGATACTAGCAGATACGATGAACCAGTGCATTGTTATTATGTAAATAATCTTAAACCGGCTCCTAATGAATTTATTGATATAGAAGCACTGCTGCCAAATGGATTACTGCTGCAGTCCACTACCAAAACACCTGCCGCGGATTCACTAACTTTTTTTGATAGAAGTAGTGATAAAGTTATTCCAAATCAAAAAATTGGAAATAGTATAACTGTCCAATGGAAACCAATCGACAAAGTTTTATATACCCCCAGAATTGAAATCGTTTACTATAAATCGGGTGATCTTTCGAAACATTTTAAACAAGTTCCGCTTTTGTATTTTGATGATAATGGAGTGTCCACACCAATTTTCCCTAAAACAACTTCAGCCAGTACACTTTCAATTAATTTATCAACTATCAGCCAGGTCTTACGTGAAATTTCGGCAGGTGATGAAAATAAAAAGGATTATTCCATATCTGAAATGAATTTGACTGTTATAACATATGATCCATATTTATCATCCTACTACTCTTCAATTCAACCTCCATCAAATGGGTTTGTAGTAACCCTTGATGAACCGGACTATACTAACATCCAGGGCGGGTATGGGATATTCGGTTCTTACGTTAAACGAGTTCATAGAATGACATTTACGCAGTCATTTCTCAGCCAGTTTGGATATTAAAATTAATGAATTGTCGAATTGTTTGATTTAATAAAGTACAATTAATGAACTCCAAATTAAAAATATTAAAAAATATTTTTTCGTATGCGATTTTGATCCTACTATCATTTTTGTTCCAAAATAGCGGGTGTGATAAAGCTGTTTCAGTAACTCCACCTGATAAACCCCCGCCTAATGGCTCTATATACATTGATTCATATCCCCCAAAAGCTCACAT
The DNA here is from genome assembly GCA_964600655.1 of uncultured Ignavibacteriaceae bacterium. Taxonomy (GTDB): domain Bacteria; phylum Bacteroidota; class Ignavibacteria; order Ignavibacteriales; family Ignavibacteriaceae; genus CAVSWT01. The sequence continues at coordinate 1,980 of CAZRMA010000163.1, read as the reverse complement.
ATATTTAAATGGCCATGCAAGAAGAAGAGCCACGCCAGATAGTATTACCTGGCTAAAAACAAGTATTGATACTTTTACTTTAAAAAAGGAATTATATAGAGATACAAGTTTTATTGTAAATATTGTTGAAGGTAAAAAACTTAGCATTTTCATTGATTATACAAAAAATCCTTTAATGCGCGGGAATATTGATTGCTCAAGCAATCCCTCAAAAGCATCCATATTTATCAATGATTCAAGTACAGGATTAGAAACGCCGGCAACAATCAAAGGAATACTTCCAGGTTATTATAGTGTAACTTATAAACTTGAAAATCATCGGGACAATACCACCTTAGTTACCGTTAGAAGTAGTAATACTTCAAACTTATATTCGGTTCTAGTTGATACAACAATTTGGACAGATTACAATACTGGGAACTCGAAAATTGCCTCCGATAAATTGAATTGCATTACCATAGATAATAACAATAAAATTTGGATCGGGTCATTGGATCAAGGAATTATAGTGTATGACGGGAATCAGTGGTCAAATTATAACAGAGGATCAACCCGTCTTCCTGATAATAAAATTAATTCTCTAGTTACTATAAGACAAAATAACAACAAATTGGCTGGGACAGATGCTGGGTTGGCAAAATACTATGGTGATGGGCCAAATGATTTAACAGTTTATGGACCTCCATTTTATCCAACTTCACCAGTAGGCCCAATTGCCGCAATAGCTGATAGCATGATTGCCCTAGCAATTCAGTCTCACATTATTGTATTGCTCAGTGGTGGTAGAATAGATGAATATCATCCTACCTCGTTGAGCTCAAGTGATTTTAATATAACTGCGATGATATACGGCGCTGCTGCTCATATTTTTATTGGGACACAAAATGGTGGTGCGGCGCAAAGATTTGGGGATTCATGGGTATTTTATAATTCATCCAATAGTGGTGTATATTCAAATCAAATTACCGGATTAGCAATTGATCATTCAGGAACTGTTTGGATTGGCTATTCTTTATCGGATAGATTGTCTTACTATGATGGCACTTCTTGGAAACCATCCTTTTTTACAACTACTGCCGGCAGGTATAAAGTCAATTCCATATACGTGGATGATAGAGATAGACTATGGGTGGGGACAGATAATGGACTATTAAAAAAAGATGGGGCCTCGGTAATATTTTACAATTATGATAATACTGGACTAAATATTAAAAATGTAAGCGGAGCAGCAGTTGACCAAAACGGCTATGTTTGGATAACTACTTATGATGCCGGCTTGTTTAGATTTAGAGGCGCTGATAAAAATTAAATTTCCATATTCAATTAAAATCGATTATAATCTTATTGTTCTATAATAAATATGCAATATGTAATTACAAAATTGCAAAGGAATTCAAGTTGTCTAATAATAGTATTTTTTGTACTACTATTTCTAAATAGCGGATGCGATAAAACTGTATCAGTCACTCCACCTGATAAACCGCCACCTAACGGATTTATATATATTGATTCATATCCCAAAAAAGCTCACATCTTTTTAAATGGCCATGCAAGAAGAAGAGCCACTCCAGATAGTATTACCTGGCTAAAAACGAGTATTGATACGTTTACCCTAAAAAAGGAATTGTTTAGAGATACAAGTTTTGTAGTAAATATTGTCGAAGGTACAAAGCAAAGTATTTTTATTGATTATACAAAAAATCCTTTAATGCTTGGGAATATAAATTGTACAAGCAAACCTCCCAAAGCTTATATATTTATAAATGATTCAAGTACAGGATTGAAAACGCCGGCAACAATCAAGGGATTACTTCCAGGTTATTATAATGTAACCTACAAACTTGCATACCATCTTGATAACACAAATGTAGTTACCGTCAGCAGTAGTAATACTTCATATTTATATTCAGTTTTTGTTGATACCACAATTTGGACAAATTTCAATACAGGAAATTCTGAAATCGCATCAGATAAACTAAA
>CAZRMA010000162.1:0-8154 GCA_964600655.1 uncultured Ignavibacteriaceae bacterium | reverse complement strand
AAAGCCTACTATGGCGGGTACATTTAAGGTCCCCGGCCTTAATTTATTTTCTTGTCCGCCGCCGAATAATTGCGGAGCTATTTTCAATCCTGGTGATTTCTTCTTTATATATAAAGCGCCAATACCTTTCGGCCCATAAATTTTATGAGCTGTGAATGAAACTAAATCAGCGTAATTTTCATTAACATTAAAATTTATTTTCCCAATTGCTTGCGCGGCATCGGTATGAAAACTAATATTATTCTTATGGCAGATCTCTCCAATCGCTTTAACATTATTTATAAAGCCGATTTCATTATTTGCAGTCATTATTGAAACAAGTATGGTATCCTTCTTAATTGATTTCTCTAAATCATCAATATTAATTTGTCCATTTGAAACAACGGGGAGGTAAGTAACTTCAAATCCTTTTTGTTCCAAATAACGTAACGAATCCAATACAGCGCTATGTTCAGTAGAAGATGTGATTATATGCTTGCCTTTAGAATAGTAGCTTTGTGCAATACCAAAATGAACTAAGTTTATTGATTCGGTTGAACCGCTCGTAAATATAATTTCGTTTTTATCTGCGCCAATAAATTCAGCAATTGTTTTTCTTGATTTTTCAACAGCACTTTCAGCTTCCCATCCAAAAGAATGATTTTTGCTTCCAGCATTCCCAAACTTCTCAAGGAAATAAGGTTTCATAGCTTCAAACACCAATGGGTCGAGCGGTGTAGTTGAATGATAATCAAGATAAATTGGAAACTTCATATAAATACAATTTATAAAATTTGACTGATAGTTGTCTGCTTAAAAACTCTATCAATTTCATTTTGAACTTTCGAAAGAGGGTTTCTGATTTGACAGCAATCAAATCTCTCACAATCTTTTTTAGATCCGTTCTCTTTCATGCAATTCGTAATCTGAATTCTTTCTATCGCAGAAATAACATCACTTAATGTAATGTCGCTTGCATTTCTTACAAGCGAATAACCGCCTTTAACTCCTTGATAGGAGACAATAATATTTTTCTTGGTTAACTTTTGAAGAATTTTAGACAAAATTTCATAAGGAATGTCATATCCGTTTGAAATTTCTTTAGCTGTAATACAATTGCAAGCCTTATTTATTGCCATGTATTTAACTGCTAATAAAGCGTATTCTGTTTTCTTTGATAGTTTAAGCATTAAATAGGACTTATTTAGTCTTGTTTCAAACTTAAAGAAATTTATCTTAAAATCAAATTCAATTTTAGGTTCATATGAGCAAAAACCAATTAAGTAAAATCAAGAAATAATTATTTCTAAACTTTTATGCCTTTGGAGAAGGGGATTATTATCTTATCAAATTATAGTACAGATTGCTGAACTGAAACAGTGAAAATATGATTTAAAATACAAGATGGGATAAATTAAAATTAGATTAAATTAATTAATCGAACATAAAATGTATCAATACAGATAAAATTAGAGTTGACTAAAACCCTAGCAAGCCGATTGAATTTCTGGCAAGATCTACTAATGGAGTAAAATAAATTCCAAAAATTAAAACTGGAGTGAGCAAAGCTACTATCACAATCGTATTTCCAATTGGAATTGAAAATGGAGCGACTTCTTTTTCTCCTTTTTGTATATAAAGATTTTTTAATACGCGGATGTAATAGTAAAGAGAAACAACGGTATTTAATAATGCGATTACAGAGACCGCTATCATTTTGGCATCAACCAAAGCCATGAAGATATACAGCTTTGCAATAAAGCCTGCTGTTGGAGGTAGTCCTGTTAAAGAAACTAAGAATATCGCTAATGCAATTCCAAGCAGGGGATTTGAGTAGCCCAGTCCTTTGTAATCATCTAAATCTTCACTTCCGATTTTATTTGCAATCAGCATAACGACATAAAATGCTCCAAGGTTCATGAAGGCATAAACGGCAAAGTAGATCATGATTGCAATCAATCCTTGGTTAGACATAACTGTTAAACCAAGTAATAAATAACCGGCATGTGCAATGCTTGAATAAGCTAAAAGCCTCTTCATATTGTTCTGCCACAATGCTGCAAAGTTACCGAGCGTCATTGTCAAAATTGAAATAAGGATCAGAAATGACTTCCAATCAATTATATTTATCAACTCCCAGTAACCGTCAGCACTTACTGATTTAACAAAAGTTACTTTTATGAATCTGATCAATAATGCAAAGCCGGCTGCTTTACTTGCAATTGAAAGATAAGCAGTAATTGTAATAGGTGCGCCTTCGTAAACGTCAGGTGTCCAGAAATGAAAAGGAGCAGCAGAAATTTTGTAACCGATTCCAACAAAAATAAAAATACCGGCGAGAATGAATGTTAAACTTTGAAATTGCGGTGCCTGAATCAAGGAATTTATTTCATAAATATTAGTGCTTCCGGTAAGCCCGTAGATAATTGAAATTCCAAATAACATTATTCCAGAAGCAACTCCGCCGTATATAATATATTTTAATGAAGCTTCGCTGTTTCGCATCGATTTTTTTGTGAACCCGGCTAACACATAAGATGATAAAGAAACCAATTCAAGTGAAAGATAAATTAGAATTAAATCTGCAGCAGAAATCATAAAGAACATACCGAGAATCATTCCGAAGATTAAAGCATAATATTCTCCATGCCTTTCAAACGCAGCTTTTATTTCATCTGAAGAAATAGAAAAGACTACTACTAAAACTGATGCTAAAATCACAAGCAGCTTAAAAAAAGCGCCAAAAGCATCAACGCTTACAAGCCCTTTATTGCCACTTGAAACCGAAGCGAACGTATTATAATCAAACTGGCCAATTACAAAATAAGCCGTAACTATTAATCCAAAAAGTGAAATGTAGGGGAGGTACTTTTTATTTTTAGCCATTATTAAATCTAGTGTCACAACTAAAACTAAAGTTAAAGAGATAGCTATTTCGGGCTTGAATAAATAAAGGCTGTCTGTAATATAATTTAAATTCACTTTATCAACACTTGATTATATTCTTAAAATATTTTTATAGAATTAAATTAAAAGCTTCCTATAGAACTAAAGAAAGTTTGCGATTTAATTAAAAAGCTAACCATCGAATTAACAGAAGTGTTCATCAAATTAAGCATTGCTGAAGGATAAACACCTAAAAAGATTACGACCAGGCTTAATGGAACTAGCATGAAATATTCTCTCATTGTCAGGTCAGGAAGCCCGCTCCATTTTTCATTTAATTTGCCGAGATAAATTCTCTGGAATGTCCACAACATATAGCCTGCACCAAGTAAAATTCCTAAAGTGGAAATGATTGCGATTATTCTGATTGTCTCAGATCCAAATGCGCCGAAGAAAACAAACGCTTCGGAAATAAAACCACTTAGCCCTGGTAATCCAATTGCAGCGAAGAAAGCTAAAGTTGTAAAGCCCGAATAAATAGGCATTTGAGTTGCAAGTCCGCCAAATTCTTCAATACCTCTTGTATGGGCACGGTCATAAATAATTCCAACAATAATAAAGAGCATTGCTGTAATTGTACCGTGGTTGAACATTTGGAGTACCGCTCCGGAAATTCCCATCGTATTAAGCGCTGCCATTCCAAGCATCACAAACCCCATGTGCGACACGGAAGAATAAGCAATCAGCTTCTTAAAATCTTTTTGCGCCATAGCGCAGAGTGCACCATAGATAATATTTATCATTCCAAACAACGCGATGTACCAAGCTAAATCTCTCGTGATTTCGGGGAACATTGGATAACAAATTCTAAGTATTCCATAAGTACCCATCTTCAATAAGACTCCGGCAAGAATAACACTTATTGCAGTCGGAGCTTCAACATGTGCATCAGGCAGCCAGGTATGGAAAGGGAACATAGGTATTTTAATTGCAAATCCTATGAACAATGCTAGGAAAGCATACAGCCTTAAATTATTAGGGTTGAGCGGCGATAAAATTCCGGTACTTAAATAATTTCCTGAGTTCATCAACTCAAGCATATTAAAAGTGAAAACTCTTGTTCCATCAGCAAGTGTTTCCATCGAACTGAAATACAAACCAATGATTGCCAAAAGAATGAATACACTTCCGAGCAAAGTATAAAGGAAAAATTTTATAGCTGCATATTCTCTTCTTGGGCCTCCCCAAATTCCAATTAAAAAGTACATTGGGAGTAACATTAATTCCCAGAAGATGTAGAATAAAAAGAAATCAAGAGATACGAAAACCCCAAGCATACCTGTATCAAGCAAGAGGAATAAAGCAAAATAACCTTTAATAGATTTTGAAATATTCCATGAAGCTAATGTTGCAATGAAAGTAATTAATGCAGTTAAGAAAACTAAAGGAACGCTTATACCGTCGACGCCAAGAAAATAATCAACTTTAACTCTGCCAATCCAGGACATGCCGGCAATATCAATCCATCTGAACTTTTCAATGAACTGGAATGAATTTGCATCAAAAATTCCTCCTTTGGAATAGTCGAAGAGTGCAAGAATCAAAACAGAAAGTACCAATTGTATCCCGGTAATTACTAAAGTCAGATTCTTAATTGTTTTCTCTTGCGATTTGGGAATGAATAAAATTAAAATCATTCCTATTACAGGGAGAAATGTTATAAGCGATAAAATGGGAAAGTGTTGCATACCTTACCTAAAAAGTCTTAAATAAAAATAAAAGTATTACTAATGAGAAAATTACAAACACTAAATAAGTCTGGACTTTTCCGGTTTGAAATCTTCTGAATATTAAACCGAAAAAGCCGCTTAAATAAGCCATAAAGTTTACGAGTCCATCAACAACAATTGAATCAAACCTTCCGCTAAATCTGGAAAACCCCCTTGTTATTGTAGCAGATCCATTTACAATTCCATCAATGATTTTATTATCAAACCAAGCTAAAAACCTGCTGAACAAAAGTGTTCCACCAACAAAAGTAGCATCATATATCTCATCAAAATACCATTTGTTATATGACAGCTTATATAAAGGTTTTATTGATGCGGCAAGCTTGTCGGGGTCCCACTTCTTCCATTGGTAAAACATGAATGCAAAGAGAATTCCTAAGGCTGCCATTGTTAATGAAAGTATCATAGCAGGGTAATGTACGGAATGCATTGCATGTGTATATGATTCAGAATATGTTATCTCTTCTCCAGAGGGCTCTTCAACAACAGGTGCCTCAGAATCTGATTTCATAAATGAATATCGTGCTTCTTGAGGAACTGATATTTCAGGTGCATGAACCCATTTTGACAAAACCCATCCGGTTTCAGGATTTAAAGGATTAGGTGTATACCAGAAGAATATTGATAAAACTGATAACACTACGAGAGGCATTGCCATATTGAATTTGGATTCATGAGCATGTTCATATTTATGCTGGTCTCTTGGCTTACCATGGAAAGTTAGAATTATTAATCTGAACATATAAAAAGCAGTAAGCAGCGCAACAAAGAATCCAATGAATGCGAAGTACCAATGTCCTGTTAGCGTACCAAAAGCATAACTGCCGGCGAGTATTCCATCCTTACTTAAAAATCCTGAGGTAAGCGGAATACCTGATATAGCCAATGATGAAACTAAAAATGCTGCATAAGTGATAGGCATTTTCTTTCTCAGCCCACCCATTTTTGTTATATCCTGCTCATGATGCATTGAATGAATTACAGAACCGGAACCAAGAAATAAGCATGCTTTAAAAAATGCGTGTGTGATTAAATGAAAGAATGCAAATGTATAAGCTCCAACACCTAATGCCATAACCATGTAGCCGAGCTGGCTTATAGTTGAGTAGGCTAATACTTTTTTAATATCGTTTTGTGTTAACGCTATTGTTGCTGGAATGAAAGCTGACAAAGCACCAATTGTGGCAATAACGAATAAAGCATCGCCGGTCAGCATTGTAAAAATTCTTGTGACAAAATAAACTCCGGCAGCAACCATTGTGGCAGCGTGAATTAAAGCACTAACCGGTGTCGGGCCTTCCATTGCATCAGGAAGCCAAACATGAAGAGGGAACTGAGCTGATTTTCCGATTGCGCCACAGAACAACAATATTCCAGTAATCGTTAAGCCAGTCGTACTGTCGAAAGGAAGATGGCCGATTGATATTTCATGAAATATTGTTTCAAAAGTAAAAGTATGATAGGTTGTAAATAGAATTAAAATTCCGGCAAACATTCCAAGATCACCAATTCTATTAACAATAAACGCTTTCTTAGCCGCATCGGAAGCGGTTTTCTTTTCAAACCAAAAACCGATTAAAAGATATGATGATAGACCAACAAGTTCCCAAAAGATGTACATCATCAATACATTGTGGGTTAAAACTATGCCTGTCATTGAGAATGTAAAAATGCCCAGATAAGCAAAATACCTGTTATACCTAATATCGCCTTTCATATAATCAAGAGAGAAGATATGAACTAGCATACTGATAAGGAAAACAGTGAACAACATAATTACAGAAATGTTATCAATTAAGATTCCTAATTCAATATGAAGCGCTCCGATAATTGGTACACTGCCAAGATTTATCCATGAAAATTCCGAGACAATAGTTTTTGATGGAAAGTAATTCAATTTTGAAAAAAGGATGAAGACTGCAATCAAGAAGGATAGTACGATAATAACATTTTCAAATATGAAACCTTTTTTAACTCTTTCTCCCATGAATATTGTTACAATAAATCCCAATAAAGGAAGAAAAAGTAAACTAACAGCAAGTATTATTAGTAAGGATTCAGACATATCTATCAATCTTTTAAAGTATCAACTTCATCAACATTAACTGTTGAGAATGTTTTATAAATATTTAGTACAATGGCTAAAGCAATTGCGGCTTCTGCGGCAGCAAGCACAATAACAAACAACGCCATTAGCTGGCCTTGGTTGCCGAAGTTCCCAAATTTTGCAAAAGCAATAAAGTTTATGTTTGCTGAATTGAGTATTAATTCAATTCCCATTAAAACCATTACAGCATTTTTCCTGGTAACAACACCAAATAGTCCCAATGCAAAAAGGACAGTGCTCAAAATAATAAAATGATTTAACCCAATACTCATAATTATTTTCTGGCTATTGAAGCAGCCCCGATTAAAGCTATTAATAAAATTATACCCAGTAATTCAAAAACAACAACATACTCTTGCATTAAATGCATGCCTAAGTTTAGAGTTGTCGAAGTAGGAGTGAAAGATTCAACGACTTTCCAATCAGTGCTGATTAAAGTTGCGGTTAAAACTCCCCAAAGAGTTCCAACCCCAATTGCAGCTGGTGCAACTTGAATTGTCCCGGTTTTAATTTCAACATTTGTAATTTTATTTGTAAGCATTACACCAAAGATCATTAAAATTAAAATTCCACCTACGTATACTATCAACTGGATGATGGCGACGAAGTCAGCACCAAGCAAAACATAAATTCCGGCTACACCGAAAAAAGTGAATAATAAATAGAAGGCTGAGTAAACTATATTTCTTGTGGTTACTACAAAGAATGCAGATAAAAGTGTTATTGCTGCAAATAGATAAAATATTATAGCGTACATACTTTTTATTTACTGTTTATTTTCTTCTGATTTCTGTTTTTCTGCTTCAGCTTTTTTCTTAGCTGTTTCTGCTGCCGCAGCGGCTTTTTGTGCTGCTTTTTCAGCTTCCATTTTTGCGAAGTTATCTTTCTTCTCAACTATTTCATCAGGCGTAAGAGTTACAAAATCATATAACAAATCTTTTCTTTCAAATTCAGAAAACTCATACACATCTGTCATATAAATACATTCTGTGGGGCAGGGGAATACACATAACTGGCAGTAACAACATTTAGCAATATCAATATCAAATTTAGTAACCCAAAGAGCCTTCTTTTTACCGTTAGAAGTTTTTCCCAAATCTTCTGCAGGCAAGCTTTTAACTGTTTCTATTGAAATGCAATTTACAGGGCAGGCACGGGCGCATTGATCGCAGCCGATGCAATCATCCATATTGACATAAAGACGATTACGTTCTCTTTCAGGTAATTTTAATTTAACATCTGGATATTGAATTGTAACTGATGGGACAAAAAGATGTTTTAATGTAACTTTCATCCCGATAAAAACCGGTATCAATCCATTCCAAATATTTAATAAGTATTGTTTCATAATTATAAAACTGTTATAAGACCTACTATCAATAAATTAACAAA
>CAZRMA010000161.1:0-8180 GCA_964600655.1 uncultured Ignavibacteriaceae bacterium | reverse complement strand
TAATTGTAAGAAAAGCCCGATTTGGGATTATTATAAAATATTTTAAATCTAATAGGTAATATTAATAATGGGCTTACGGAAAACTTTCATTTCTGCTTCAATCACTATTGCACTTATTATCTTTGCAAATGTGAATTTAACAGCTCAAAAGGGAATAGTTAGAGGTTTTGTTACTGATTCAACAAACGGAGAACTTGTAATATATGCTAATTGTATAATTTCCGGGACTGTTTTAGGATCATCAACAGATAATAAAGGGTACTACTTTATACCGTCAATACCAGCAGGTAAACATGCGCTGGTTATTTCCCATCTTAATTATAAAAAGAAAAAAGTTGAGGTAACAGTTAGATCAAATAAAATTACTGAAATAAATGTTCAACTGTCGCCTGTAAATGTTGAATTAAGAGAAGTTTCTATAGTAGGTGAAAAATCTTTAAAAGAGACTGAGACAGATTTAGGCCTTGAAAAAATTTCATTAAGAGAAATTGAAATGATTCCAAATGGGGTTGAAATGGATCTATTTCGAGCTTTACAAACAAGTACTGGCGTAACATCAGTTGGTGATATGTCTGCACAATATTATGTACGCGGTGGAAGTGGAGATCAAAATTTAGTGCTGCTAAATAATGCAGTAGTATACAATCCATATCATGCCCTTGGAATTCTAAGCGTGATTGATCCGGAGATGGTTTCCTCTCTCGAATTTTATAAAGGCGGATTTGCCCCTCAATATGGAGGACGCTTATCTTCGATTTTGAATATAATTACTAAAGACGGAAACAGTAAAAGATTTGCTGCTAGTGGCACAGCAAGTTTATTAGCAGGAAAAGTTGCATTGGAAGGTCCTATTCCAGATGGTTCCTTTATAGTTACAGGAAGAAAGAGCTACTATTCCAACATTCTTAAAAATTTTTTAAATGATAAATCAGCTCCATTTAATTTTTATGATCTATCATTTAAAGTTAATTATCTTAACCCGGAATTCAACAAGGACAGTAAATTTGTTTTATTCGGATTCACAAGTAATGACGCAGTAAATAATGATGATCCTTTGCAGGAAGATTATATAGTAAATAATAACATACTTGGATTGAATTGGAGGCAAGTTTGGGCAAGCCCTTTATTTTCAGTTATTTCCATTTCTTACAGCGGGTTATATGCAAAGGTCAATCCTAATTTAAGTAATTCAAAACCACGTATGAATCGCTTAAATGATGTTACCGCCGATTTCAATTTTACATACATTTATGATAATAAAGATGAAATGGCATTTGGAATACAGAATAAAATTATTAATACGCAGCTTAATCAGCAAAACCTTTATTCACAAAATGTTTCATTTCTTAAATCCGGTTTTGATCTTACTTTATACGGGAATTATATCTTCTATCATTGGGAGAGATTAGGATTACAACTTGGAATGCGAGCTAAGCTAAGCGCCCTTACAAGAGGTAGACCTTTTATTTTTGAACCTAGAATTAGTATGCACTACAAGTTTAGTGAAGCTCTTTCTTTAAAGGCGTCTATGGGAAGATATTCACAGGAACTGATAGCTTTAAGTGATGAAAATGAAGTAATTTCAATTTTTAAACCTTGGATTATGGTACCGGATAATGTTAAATCACCTGAATCATCTGACATATCAACAGGAGTAAATTACTATCCAACAGAATACTTAAACTTAAATTTTGAAGCATATTATAAATTTCTTGAAAATATGATAGATATAAATGAAGAAAAATATACAGCAAACGCTTACGATTTTATAAATGTAAACGGTATTGCCTATGGCTTTGAATTAACTGCAAATTATCAATCAGAGCGAACATTTATAAAAGGGAGTTACTCTTTAAGCTGGACCTATGAAATGAAAAATGGCTCTAAATTTTATCCTAAACATGATATAAGAAATTCACTTAATCTTCTTTTAGGGTATAACCTGGGAAAAGGATGGAAGATCAGCACTATCTGGTCCTTGCATTCCGGAATGCCCTTTACACCGATTATAGGTTATTATGATAGAGTACAAATTAATGATCCTTATGGGGATCTATTTGATCCTTTCCAGCCAACTACTTATAAAGGTGAAAGAAATTCAAAGAGACTGCCTTACTATCACCGTTTGGATTTAAGCATTTCAAAATATTTTATGTTTTATTTTGCTAAAGTTACAATTGATGCCGACGTTCTAAATTTATACAATAGGAAAAACATTTTTTATTTTAATCGCGACACCGGAAATGAAATCTACATGCTTCCTTTTTTCCCTTCAATTTCCATAAAGGTGGAATTATGAAAAATAGTTTGATATTTATTTTATTGTTAACATTTTCTTTAAGTTTAATTTCATGTGAAGAAAATTTTAGCCCGAAAACCGATTTTAGGGATGAATATGTTCTAAACAGTATTATTTCATATAGTGCACCGGGAACAAAATCAAAGTTATATATATCAATAAGCAAATTATACAATGTGGATGGTTTAAATCCTTACTTAAATGAAACCGATCCTGTTGTTCTTGGAGCGACAGTATCACTTAGACAAAATAATCAGACTTATGAATGTCTTCAAGATACGTTACGAAGAATTAACAGGTATAATACACATTATATTTATTATGCATCTCCGCCACTTGAGGTTAATTTTAATGATCAGTTTTGGATTTCTGCACTTCTCCCAAACGGGAAAAAATTAAGTGGTTATACAAGAATACCCCGCGAATTTAATCCAACCTTATCCTATCCATTTACCGGCGGGATTACGACAAGAATCAACAGATTCCTTTGGGGGAATTCATGGAAAATTAGCTGGGATATTTTTGCCAATGATCTATTCTTTCCAAAATTAATAATTGTCTATGAGAAGAAAGTTGACAGTACAGATTATATTACGAATGTAAAAGAAATCCCTATGAAGTATATAAATCAAAATGGTTCCTTAAAACCTGTTTATCCAACTTATACAGCCGGAAATTCAATCTCATATGATTTTGATGCGATAGATTCTGCCATGGCACAAATATCTGCGGGTGATCCAAATAAAGAGAATTACAAAATCAATTCTATTATTTTTCAAGTGATAGAATTCGATCGTGAACTTTCATACTATTTCGCAAGCACTCATGGCTATATTGATAATTTTTCTCTCAGACTTGATGAAACTATATATTCTAACATCGATGGGGGTATTGGAATTATTGGTTCCACGGTTTTTTCTAGAATCTCCTATACTGTCAAGCCATCATATATCTCATTATTTGGATATCGTTATTAGACAAAAGGGGATATGAGATATAACGGTAGATAGTAGCCAAGATAATAACATGAATTTCTTATGGTATATTCAAATCGATTTCTTTCTATTGAGGGTTTTGTAGTTGGTTGTAAAGATCAGGGAACAAATATAGATGGTACAGAAATCTCTTCATCAAATGTGCGAACTGTTGGTTTACAGTTCGCGTTTTTTATTAATTATTTTATCAGTCTCAGCCCCATCATCTAATTTTATATGGATCTATTAGTAGTTACCCCCATTATAGGATTATGCTTTTAATAAATTTTAAGTCATTTGTTTAATATGAAAGATAAAGCAATATTTTATTCTTTGTCATTTCGAAACCAAAATAATTTCGGTTATTTTGAATAATTATTTCATATACGCATTTATTATTCGATCAATCATCTGATTGGTTTCTTTTTTTATAATCATTCTTTTCTCATCTGCTTCAAACCATGTTAAAGTTTTTTGTATGCCTTGGTTGAAAGGTATTACAGCTTTAAAATCCGGAACAAAAGTTTTTATTTTTGTATTATCAAAAATTGCACTAACTGATTTGTCCCCAATTAATGAACCCAGTAAAGATTTTTCTTCCTTGCAAATAAAATCTGAAGCAATATGGACAATATTTGGTTTAACATTTAAAACATTTCCTATTGTTTCATAAATTTGATTCCATGTTAAAATTTCATCAGATGTAATATGAAAAGCATTTCCAATAGCTTGCTGATGTCCAAGCAGTCCAACAAATCCTTTAGCAAAATCTTCAGCGTGAGTAAGAGTCCAGAAGGAAGTTCCATCACCATGAACAATTATTTGTTTCCCTTTTAACATTCTATCAATAACAGTATATTCTTTCCCATCTCCTATTGCAATAGGAATAATTGTATCATAAGTATGGGAAGGCCTTACAATTGTTATAGGAAAATTCTTAGTTCTATAAGCTGAAATTAATTTTTCCTCACACATGATTTTGTTTTGTGAATAATCCCAATAAGGATTAGACAATGGTGTAGATTCTGTAATCATAAAATGTGTTGGTGGTTTTTGATAAATTGATGCGGAGCTTATAAAAATATATTGTTTGGTTTTATTTTGAAAAAGTTTTATATCTCGCTCAATATCTTTTGGAGCGAATGCAATCCAATCTACAACAACATCCCAATCATGCTTCTGTAATTTGGATTTTGTACTGCTATCATTTATATCGCCTTTAATTAATTTAGCTTTAGGAATTATTACATCTTGTTTTCCGCGATTTAAAAGATATAAATCGATTCCTTTCGCAATACACATTTTGCTTACCGATGTACTTATGTTTCCTGTTCCGCCGATAAATAATACTTTCAATTGTTTGCCTCCATTTTAAATCTAAAAATTTTTGTCACAATAAATTTTACATACAAACATTAAATAAAATCATATAAATTAAAGTTAAAGCGAACTAATAAAATATACTTAAAATAAATTATACCTACTTATCAACCCTTTCATTAAATAACAATTTTTCTTGTGAAGTAACGTGGTGAATAACCTAAATTTATAAATGAGCATAAATTTTACTATTTTTATTTGATAAATTAAAAAAAAATTATTCTAAATGAGATTTTAAACATTCTTATTTCCTTATATGAAGCATTCTGACATTTAAAATAATTTTTATTGATTTTACTTCACTTATATATTAGATTTAAACTTAAATTGAACTGTTTCAATTTCCATTTGAAAATTTCAAATCCATAGGGATCTTAATTAGGGAGCTTAATGAAAAAAATTACAATTGAAGAAGTTGCAGAAAGGGCGGGCGTTTCTAAAGGGACTGTCTCTGCGGTTATAAATACAAAAAACACAGTTAAGCCAGGGACAAGAGATCATGTATTAGAAATTATGAAAGAATTAAATTTTCGTCCCAGAGGAGTAGCACGGAATTTAAAAAATTCAAACCAATATAATAGTATTGGTTTCATAATGAAAGAATTAAACTATCCTTTCTATTCTTCAATTGCATATGGAGTGAAAGAATACGCTAATAAAAAAGGTTACTCCGTTATAATAACAAGCTCTGAAAATGAGCATGAGAGTGAAGTTAAATTTTCTCATTTATTTTCTACTAAAGATATAAAAGGCACTATTATAGCTCCGATTGTTGAAGGCTCTTCTGAAATAGAACATTTATTCAAACTTAAAATGATAAATTACCCTTTTGTTCTATTGGAAGATGTAAAAAGCATCAAAGCAAATGTTGTTGCAATTGATAACTTAAAAGCAATTAAAAAAGCTGTAAAATATTTAATAGAAGGCGGACATACTAAGATTGTTCATTTTGCTGGGCCGCTTCAATCTTCACATACACAGGAAAGAATTGAAGGATTCAGACATGCATTTAGCGAGAGTACTCTCGTTTTTCATAAAGATATGATTGTTGACATCGGTGCCAATTATGATGAAAGCCAGCATAAAACCATAGCATATTTCAAAAATAAAAAACGTGAAGATTACCCAACTGCTATTGTTTGTTTCAACGACCAACAGGCACTTGGTGTAATGATGGCACTAAAAGAATTAAACATTAAAGTGCCGGATGATATTTCAATTGTTGGCAACGATGATATTTTTTATTCAAAGATTTATCCTGTTCCTCTAACAACAATTAGGGCGCCGCTACATGAAATAGGAATGAAAGCGGCAGAAATTTTAATACGAAATATTGAAGCGCATAAATTATTGCCGATAGAAAAAGTGGTACTTAAAACAGAATTCATAGTTAGAGAATCTACAAAGCTTTTAAATAAATAATTATTTCAACCTTCCGATAGAGTACAGAATATTTCTGTCCATCAAGTCGAATATTAAATATCATCTAAATATATTTTACATAAATTTTATTTTTTATAATTTTTTTTCTTGCCTTTTTGAAATTTAATCTTTAATATTGAAACGGTTCAATTATAATCTAATGAGTTTAATAATAATTGAAGTTAAAGGTTGTTATGTATCTTCGATTACTCATCTCTTAAAATAAAAAAGAAAAGTACAATGTGTCACATATTAGATAATTTTTTAATAAGAAATATTCTTAGGTGCTGCCACTAATAAAAACACAATTTTAATTTGAAATTAAATTCTGATATTTAATAATATCGATCTAATATAGAGCTAGAACTTCTGTAGTATAAGGATCGTTTCCTTATTTATAAATTGAGAGTTAGAGGGAGAGAGATGACCGCTAGCCTTTTTAATTGGACGGACGAAACTTTTGTTTTGTTAAATTTGATTTTATTTGGACAATCAAGTTATCTACCTTGTTTGTCATTTAATCAAGTTAATTTTTATTCCCATACTGAATTCCAAACATTAATAACCTATCGTAATATTGAAGGTGCTTCTAATAAGCTATCTTCAAACTTTCTCAAACAAATAATAAATAAGTATATAATAAATAAATTTTTACTTAATCATTGAGGCGAATCTTGCAAATTGAATCCGGTTATGATATTGAAGTTAATGAAAATAGAAAAATAATAAACAGCAGCCAAAAAAGAGATAAAAATTTAAATAGTTAAAAAACTAAAGCACAAATTGAGAGGAGAACAAAATATGTTTCAAGTTAGTTACTTTAAAAAATTTCTTTTTCTATTCTTGATCTTTTTGATAGTTCTTTCTCCAGCCATATTGGCTCAAGGAACGGGTTCAATCAATGGAAAGGTGTTGGATAAAGTTACACATGAAGCACTTGGCGGTGCAAATTTAATAATTAAAGGAACAAGTTTAGGAGCAGCATCTGATTTAAGCGGAAATTTTATAATTCGCAATGTTCCTGCAGGTAAATACAAACTAATAGTTTCATATATAGGATATATCTCTGATTCCTCAGAGGTAAATTTTGTTGCAGGTCGAATGCTGGAACAAGATTTTTATTTAAGTGCTAATGTAATTGAAGGCCAAACAGTTACAGTAACAGGCCAGGCTTCAGGGCAATTAGGAGCAATAAACCAGCAGCTAACTTCTAATACTATAATAAATGTTGTCTCTGCAGAAAAAATTCATCAATTGCCTGACGATAATGCGGCAACCGCTCTCAGCAGGTTGCCCGGTGTTTCCCTTATGAATGGGGACCAGATTGTTATTCGTGGAATACAGGCTAAATTGAATCAGGTTCTGGTAAATGGTATTGAATTACCTTCTACCGACTTGAACAATCGTGCAACAAACCTTGGTTTTATATCATCAAATATGCTCTCCGGTATTGAAGTAATAAAAGCACTGACACCGGATATGGATGCAAATACACTTGGAGGCGTGGTTAATTTGAGATTAAGAGAGGCTGAATCGGGTTTTCATTTTGACGCGCTAGCTCAAGGGAATTATAATTCGACAGATCGCGTGGCAAATAACTATAAGTTTTGGGCGAGTGTTAGCCAGCGTTTCTTTGATGATAAATTAGGCGTTTTCTTGCAAGGAAATATGGACCGTTCTGATGGCGGTAATCAAATTGCTTCAATCACAACGACATTTCTTAAGGCAGGTAATACTGAATACGGACAGGCTCCCTACATAACTACCGGTGCAACCTATCAGTATGCTGCCGATATTTTAAGAAACAGCGGTGGTAGTCTTATTTTGGATTATCGCCTTCCTAATGGTAAAATAATTTTGCAAAATACTTATGCCGGGAATGTTACAGATAAGCTGAATAATTATTCAGTAATCAATTTTCAAACTAATCAGGTGCTATTCACACCGGACCGCAGTTTGTATGGAAAGGACTTATGGATTAATGCACTTCAGGCAGAAAATAGTTTTGGTAATATAAAAGTAAATCTAAGCTTGTCTCATTCTGCCACAGAACAATATACAAAATTTGGATATGCGCCTGGTATTAATGGTGGTGGATGGAACCA
>CAZRMA010000160.1:0-8222 GCA_964600655.1 uncultured Ignavibacteriaceae bacterium | reverse complement strand
AAATCACAGAACATCCGAGATACAAAACAATAATAACTGACATGCAGCAGGTAGCTCGCGCTAATTTAATTTTTGGTTTGCATGTCCATGTTGGTGTTGATGACCGTGAGACTGCTATTCATATAATGAATGCAGCAAGATATTTTTTGCCGCATATTTTTGCATTATCAACCAACTCCCCTTTTTGGCTTGGGAGAAATACGGGCTTTAAATCATACCGGAGTAAAGTTTTTGACAGATTTCCAAGAACAGGAATTCCAGATTATTTTAACAGTCTTTCCGAGTATGATAATTATATTAATCTCCTAATTAAAACAAACTGCATCGACGATGCTAAAAAAATCTGGTGGGACATTCGTGCTCATCCATTTTTTGAAACTTTAGAATTTAGAATTTGTGATATTCCGATGCGTGTGGATGAAACAATTGCATTAGCAGCCATTTGCCAGGCCATTGTTGCAAAGCTTCATAAATTAATTAAACAAAATTTGGGATTTAGATTGTATAGAAGAGCTTTGATTTCTGAAAATAAATGGCGCGCAGCTCGATACGGTATATCAGGAAAATTAATCGACTTCGGCAAAAAACAAGAAGTTAATTTTCCAGTCTTGATAGAAGAATTACTTGAATTCGTTGAAGATGTAGTTGACGAATTAGATTCACGCCAAGAATTAAATTATATTCGCCAAATATTGTTGAATGGAACCGGCGCTGATAGACAACTTGAAGTTTGGGAACAATCATATGACACTAAAAATGTTGTTGATTATATAATTGAAGAAACTCATTATGGGTTGGGGATTACTTTGTAATTTAAATGGAAAGACTATCTAATTCTAAGTATGAAAAAAAATGAAATTAAAATTGCAGTTATTGATCTTTACAACAACGAAAAGAATGAAGGCATTCGCTGCATTAAAGAAATAATTGAAGATATCAATAAATCTAATTCAGCCAACGTTACTTATGATGTTTATGAGACGAGATATAAAGATGTGATTCCAACATTGGATTATGATATTTTTATTTCATCCGGCGGACCCGGGAGCCCCTTTGAAGATGAAGGTAAATCTTGGGAGACAAAATATTTTAATTTATTAGATTCAATTTGGAACAACAATCAAAGAAGTGATGCTAAGAAGAAACATATTTTTTTTATTTGCCATTCTTTTCAGTTAATGGCGCGTTTCTTCAAATTTGGAGATATAACTGAAAGAGAATTTAAATCATTTGGTGTTATGCCGATGTTAAGAACTTTTGATGGAGAAAACGATTCCATATTAAAAAATTTATCGAACCCATATTATGCTGCAGATTTTAGAAGATTCCAGGTTGTCAATCCAAATAAAAACAGCATTAAACAGCTTGGGGCTAAAATCACTTCTGTTGAAATTGTACCACAGGGTGAAAATCATACTCCTGCATTAATGGCTATGAAAATTTCGGATGAAATTTATGGTACTCAATATCACCCTGAAGCTGATGCAGAAAGCATGATATACCATTTAAAAAAAGAAGAGAACAAAAAACTTGTCGTGGATAGATTTGATGAAGAACGTTACAATCAAATGCTGGATTACCTTGAACAACCTGATAAAATAAAGTTAACAAGAAAAACTGTTATTCCGACTTTTTTAAATAATGCGATTAAGTCTTTAACTATTAATTAATTTTTTTATTGGACTCCAAAACAGTCCCAAAATTGATACAATATATATTTTCTGTCGGTCTGACCTTAGTCTAAGACTGACGTTTCAAGAATTTTCACACTTCGACAAGCTCAGTGTGACAACTAAAGTTAATTCTTGTAGCGATTCATTATTTTCTTTCATACGACAAATTAAATAGTTTATTATGATTCCTGAACTAAGAAAAAAATATAATTCCGAATTCACTCAGCAGAAGTATGAAGATTTCTTAAACGATATTAACACAAGCTTAAAGTATCCTTCTGATTTTAGAATTTCTGAAACCCCAATATTTCTTCCCGATGATTTTGCCGTTGAATTAATAATTGCCTGCAATGATATAGTTGAACAAATTCAAACCAAAGAGTTTAAGGAAAAATCAAATCACGCAATTCCAAAAGGATTTACAGTTCCAAATGAGGACGAGCATCCATTATTTCTTCAAATTGATTTTGCCGTAACCAAAGATGGGAACAACCATTGTCTTCCAAAGTTAGTTGAACTTCAAGGATTTCCTTCTTTATACGGATTTCAACATTTCTTTGCTACAAAGATTAAAAATCACTTTAATATTCCAACTGATGTTACTCCCTATTTCAGTGGATTAACTGCTGATAAATATGCTAAGAAATTCAAAGAAATTATGTTAAAGGATAAAAATCCTGAAAACGTAATTCTTCTCGAAATTCATCCTGAAAAACAAAAAACACGAATCGATTTTGCGGCAACTGAAGAACTTACCGGAATAAAAAGTGTCTGTTTAACAAAAATTAAAAAAAGAAATAAACAACTTTTCTACGAAGACAATGGTAAAGAAGTAAGAATCGAAAGAATTTATAATCGAGTTATATTTGACGAACTTATTCGATCAGGGATTAAATATGAATTTGACTTAACAGAAGATCTTGATGTTGAATGGGCTGGGCATCCGAATTGGTTTTTTAAGATCAGCAAACATTCTCTCCCTTCTTTAAAAGGCAAATATGTGCCAAGATGTTATTTCTTAAATGAGATTGACGCATATCCGCCTGATCTTCATAATTATGTTTTAAAGCCTTTGTATTCTTTTGCAGGCATGGGCGTTGAAGTTGACCTTAATAAAGAAAAGCTCGATGAAATAAAAAACAAAGAGAATTATATTTTGCAGCATAAGATTGAGTACGCACCGGTAATTGAAACTCCCGATGGAAATTCAAAGGTTGAAATACGCATGATGTTTTTTTGGAATAATAAGCCAATGCTTGTTAATAATTTAGTTAGAATGAGCAAAGGGAAAATGATGGGTGTGGATTTCAACAAAAATAAAACATGGGTTGGATCAAACTCTGCTTTTCATAGGGTGAAATCGTAGTTTTTTTTTAATATCTTTATACCTGATAACACAATCTTAAAATTCATTTGATATTTCTAATATTTATCGACTAAAAAGTCATTTTATCAGAATGATTTGGAAAGTTTAACTATGTTACTCTCAATCTACTCTACAAAAAAAATTATAAATAAAATTAAATTTGATTTTCATGTTTCAAAAAATGCTCGCCAAAAATATGATTTTGATCAATCATTATTTTCAATAGTTGGCGATTTAATTATTACTAATTCATATCAAGCAAGATTATTATCAGATAAAATAAATACTAAAAGAAAAGAGCAAGGCATTCACGATGTTGTTGTGACTGCTGGAATGATAAATGCATTAGGATTGGTACATGAAATCTTTCACTTCCTAATCAGATTATACGAAGAAAAAGAAAACCCTGGAGTTTTTTCAAAAAGCATAAATCATTTAAGATCAAAAATAGGAGAAGAAAATCTTCATAAAACTTTACTTCAATTTATATATGACTTTCCGCCAATTGCTGTTTACAACAAAAATATATCCGCAGAAAACTATTTAAAAGGATCAACCGACAATAAACCGAATATAGAAATTATTTTTGAAGAAATTATACTTTTAAATTTAGAAAATATTAACCCGGCAACCGCTGCTCTAGAAGAATTATACTCTGACAAAGAATTCGCTTCTAAAACAAGTTATATTAATTTAATTGATGAAACAGAAAAATTTTTCCTCACTGAAAAACCATTCGGCAGTGAGAATCTTTCTTTAATTCACTTTTTACGAAAACCTATAATTACAAGTCCATATAATATTGAGGGCCAGCTGGATTATATTAGAGAAAAATGGGGCGTTTATGTTCATGAAATGTTTCACGACCGTTTATTGAAAGGCAAAGATTTAATTTATGAAGACGTAAAATTGTTCGTTCAGCATGGAGGCGGAGAAAAAGCAACACCGCCAGTACCCGAATATAAATTTGACGCAGAGTTTTTTGAATCACTTAAAAGAAAGCTTGCCAGAGGCGAAGAATTAACTGAAGATGAAATGCGCTTTTATTATTCTGAACCGGAACAATTTACATCTGACATTGATTGGATGCCTAAGGTTATGATGATTGCTAAAAATATATTTGTTTGGCTGGATCAGCTTTCAAAAAAGTATCAAAGAGAAATAAAAAGACTTGATCAAATTCCCGATGAAGAATTAAATCAGATAGCAGGATGGAACTTCAATGCATTGTGGTTAATCGGAATATGGGAGAGAAGCACTGCCTCAAAAAAAATAAAACAGTATACCGGCAATCCTGATGCAGCACCATCTGCTTATTCACTTTACGATTATATAATAGCAAATGAACTTGGCGGTGAAGAAGCATTTTTGAATTTTAAAGCACGTGCTTTACATCGTGGTATTAGAGTGGCAAGCGATATGGTTCCAAATCATACCGGAATTTATTCAAAATGGGTAGTTGAGAAACCCGATTACTTTATAAGTACTGATCAGCCGCCTTATCCATCTTATACTTTTTTCGGCGGTAATCTTTCTGATGACCCAAGAGTTGAAGTGCGGATTGAAGATAAATATTATTCTAAATCAGATGCGGCTGTTGTGTTTCAGAGACGGGACACCTTTACGGGCGATATAAAATATATCTATCATGGAAATGACGGAACAAACATGCCGTGGAATGATACTGCACAATTAAATTTGCTTAACCCCGAAGCACGTGAGTCCTTAATTCAAACCATAATGCATGTAGCCAGAAAAACTTCTATCATTCGTTTTGATG
The DNA here is from genome assembly GCA_964600655.1 of uncultured Ignavibacteriaceae bacterium. GTDB lineage: Bacteria > Bacteroidota > Ignavibacteria > Ignavibacteriales > Ignavibacteriaceae > CAVSWT01. Next base: position 3,403 of record CAZRMA010000160.1, on the reverse strand, counting down.
CTGCAATGACTCTAACTAAAAAACATTATCAGCGATTATGGTTTCCTCAAGCTGGAAGTGCCGGAGCTGTTCCTTCCCGTTCCGACAGTTCAATGACACGAGCGCAGTTTGACGAGGCCATGCCCGTTGAGTTTTGGAGAGAAGTGGTTGACCGCATCAATAAAGAAATGCCAAACACACTTTTACTCGCTGAAGCTTTTTGGTTGATGGAAGGTTATTTCGTTAGAACACTTGGAATGCACAGAGTATACAACAGCGCTTTTATGCACATGCTGATGAAAGAAGAAAATGATAAGTACAAACAGTTAATCAAAAATACACTTGAGTTCAATCCGGAGATTTTAAAACGCTACGTAAATTTTATGAGTAACCCGGATGAAGAAACTGCGGTTAATCAATTTGGCAAAGGCGATAAATATTTTGGAATAGCGATGATGATGGTGACTATGCCCGGTTTACCTATGTTTGCACATGGGCAAATTGAAGGATTCTCAGAAAAGTATGGAATGGAATATAAACGTGCATATTATGATGAATATGTTGATGATAACTTAGTTAGACGGCATGAAGCAGAAATATTTCCGTTAACACAAAAACGTTATCTTTTCAGCCAGGTGAATAATTTTGAGCTTTATGATTTTATAGATGACTATGGAAATGTCGTTGATTCAGTTTTTGTATATTCAAATGAAGTAGATGGCGGAAAATCAGTTGTTCTCTTTAATAACTCATACACTGAATGCCGGGGTTCTGTAAATCATTCATCTGGAAAAATCGTGAATGGCTCTAACCTGCAAAGCAAAAAAATTGCTGAAGCATTAAAAGTAAATTCAGGTTCCGATTATTTCTATATTGCTAAAGAAAGCAGAACTAATTTAGAATATCTGATTTCAGGTAAAAACTTGCATGAATACGGATGGTACATAACACTGAATGGTTATGAGTACAAAGTCTATTTGAACTTTAAAGAAATTCATGACACCAGCGGGAAATATTGGGAACTTCTGCATACGTTAGGCGGAAGAGGCGTACCTTCAATTGAAGATGCATTTAAACAACAATCATTGACTCCATTACATAATTCAATAAAATCAATTTTAAATAATGAAACTGCAGATGAGTTCAACAGATTATATATTAATCGTTCATCACAAAAATCCAAAGATGTAAAGAAAAATCTTGAAGAATTTGTACATGATATTATTTCAAAATATGATTCAATAAAAACTCAGTTAGGTAATTCAAATTATTTAAATATCGAACAAAACGATATAGAAGAAGAGATTACCGCCGGATTAAATTCGGTTCATAAATTATCTGAGATATGGGATTATGAATCGAATAAAAAACGTACTCTAAACTGGTTTGAAGATATAAAAGAAGATTCGATTGATTTTAATTCCATTGGAAAAAATATAAATAACGATTTTGTTTTATCTTTTCTGATCATAGATAATATCCTTTCTCTAACTAAAAATGTGAATGATAGATCAAAATATTTTAATGATTTAATGCTGAATAAAGTTTTAATAGATTTTTATGATTCACGTAAATACCTAAGAAATATTTCTGCAAATAAAATTAGTTTGATGATAACATTATGTGATAAAAAGATACAAGATATTTTCAAGAATGAATTTTCATTGTTACGTGCAGATAGTGATGGCAAAATATCTAAAACACAAAAAACCAAATCAAAAACTGATACTAATGATTTTTCTTTTATAGAAATTTTGTTTGAAGAAAATTCTTCCAAATCATTATTAGGTGTACATAGTTTTGAAGGGACTATGTATTACAATAAGGAAAATTTTGAAGAGCTGTTGAAATGGATATTTTACTTTACAAATTTATTCCTTGTAAAAGAATCTTTTTATTCCAAGCCGCCTTCTGCTAAAACCAAAAAGAAGAGCAAGAAAGATGTAACTTTAGAAGGAACCAAGAAAGATAAAGACAAAACAAAGTCATATCTCGAAGATTTAAAACTATCATCAGAATCATACAAGAAAATAAAAGATGCTTCATTAAAGTCGGGATACAAAGTTGAAGAATTGATAAAACTTTTAACGCTTAAAAATGAAAAGAAAAAAACTTCAAATAAAAAAGTAACAAAGAATTCAATTTCTAAATCCAAAAAAAGGTAAGAATTGAAATGGTAAACAAAAGCTTAAAAGCATTTTATAACTTCTGGTGAATTCTATTTATCAATAAACAAAAATTTAACACAAGCTTCAGCACAATTCTCCCCATCAATTGCAGCAGAGACAATTCCACCTGCATATCCAGCACCTTCTCCACTCGGGAATAATCCTTTGACTTTTTTGTGCATAAAAGTTTCCGGATTTCTCGGAACTCTAATTGGAGAACTGGTTCTGCTTTCCGTTGCGACAATTTGAGCCTCTTCTGTAATGTAACCTCTCATCTTTTTATTAAAAACATACAAAGCCTTTTTCAAGCTTGAAGTTATAAATTTGGGAAGTTCTTCATGAAGCGAAGAGGAAGTTAATCCAGGTATATATGAAGTAGCAGGCAAATTAGAAGAAATTCTCTTTTCAATAAAATCATTTACTCTTTGTGCAGGTGCACTTAAAGTTTTATTTGCAAGGTTAAAACATTTTTTTTCAATTTCCATTTGTAGATTCAATCCGGAGAATGGAAATTCAGAATCATATTTTTTCCAATCATTTTCATTTACTGTAACTACAAATCCTGAGTTAGCAAATGGAGAATCTCTCTTAGATAATGACATACCATTAACAACTATTTCTTCAGATGCGGTAACAGCGGGGACAATAATTCCTCCCGGACACATGCAAAACGAATAGACTCCTCTCTTTTCTATTTCGCATGTCAAAGAATAGCTTGCAGGAGGAAGATTTTCATTTTTGTTTTTTGTGTGATATTGGATTTCGTTTATCAATGTTTGGGGGTGTTCAATACGAACACCTAAAGCGAATGGTTTTGGTTCAATTAAAATATCTTTTTTGTGAAGAATATAATAAATGTCTCTTGCGGAATGACCAGTCGCTAAAATAACTGCATCACTTAAAAATTCTTTTTCATTATTAATTATTGCACCGGCAATTTCATCATTTTGAATGATAAAATCCGTGACAAGTGAATTGAAATTGACTTCACCGCCATTATTAATAATTGTTTCGCGGATTGCCTTTACCACATTCGGCAGTTTGTTTGAGCCGATATGCGGATGTGCGTCAATCAAAATATCTTCATGGGCTCCATGCTGTACCAATACTTGTAAAATCTTTTTAACATTTCCTCGTTTGCTTGAACGCGTATACAATTTTCCGTCGCTATATGTGCCGGCACCGCCTTCTCCAAAACAATAATTTGAATTTGGATTAACTTCATGGAATTGCTGAATAGATCGTAAATCTCTGCG
>CAZRMA010000159.1:6747-8272 GCA_964600655.1 uncultured Ignavibacteriaceae bacterium | reverse complement strand
GCATCCTTAACGGTTTTCAAGACCGCCGCATTCAACCACTCTGCCATCTCTCCAGTTGAAATTCAAAATTCAGATTACAAATATAATAATGTTTCTTAAATCACCCAAAACTAACTTTTGAAATTTAAACAGTAGTGTTTTGTCATTTTCGATAGTTTTTCCCTGAAAATTGATAACAAAAAAATAATGTTCAAAAAATGATTTTGACACTAAGAATTAGGATTTTAGATTTATTTCTTTTATTAAATAATATTTAAAGACAATGGAAAATTTATCAGAATATAAAATCTTTGCAAAACATCTTGCGAACCTGAGCGGTGAAGTTATTAAGGGTTATTTTAGAAAACAAATATCAGTTGAGTCTAAAGACGATTTATCACCTGTAACTATTGCCGATAAAAATGCCGAAGAATTAATGAGAAAAGAAATAATGAAAATTTTTCCAGAACATGGAATTTTAGGGGAAGAATTTGGTATACATAATAAAGATGCAGAGTATCAATGGGTGTTAGACCCTATTGATGGAACCAAAAGCTTTATATACGGAAGCATCACATTTGGAACTTTAATTGCATTAATCAAAAATGGGGAACCATTAATTGGTGTAATCAATCAACCGATTTTAAATGAATTTTTAATTGGCGACAACAAAACAGCATCGTTGAACGATGTAAAAGTAAATGTGAAATCAAATAGCAAATTATCTGAAGCTGTTTTGCTGACAACTGATCATTTAAATATTGAAAAATACCAAAACATTAAAAAGTTCGATGAGCTAATTAGAAAAGTAAAATTATATAGGAATTGGGGAGACTGTTATGGCTATTATCTTGTCGCAACCGGATATGCAGACATGATGATTGATCCTCAAATGTCAGTTTGGGATAAGATGGCTTTGATTCCGATTATAAAAGGGGCTGGGGGAGTTATATCAGATTATCAAGGGAATGATGCTTTAACCGGAAATAGCATCATAGCATCTACACCTAAAATTCATAGTGAAGTGGTAAAAATATTAAATGATTAATTTTGTCTAGATATTAAAGAGAACGAATACTAGTATTACAATCGAGGAAAAAATTAAAGCATATAACTTTGAATTTTTAGACTTAAAGATAAAGGTCACTGCAATAGTCCATAACCCTAGAATTAATAAAGATTTTATATCGTAAAGTTTTGATATGGTAGGGACACTATGATTGATTGCATTCAATTCGTAAGTCATTTTAAATGGTGTGATAACTATAGCAAGTGAAAAAAAGAAAAAGAATGTTATTAGAGCAAGCTTCTTTATTTTTGGTTTGTCATTAAAGAATTCAAGGCCAGTGCGGGTGCTTAGTAAGATTCCAAATAAAACAAAGAAAGTATATAAGTTCATAATTGTGTTGGGCACTTTCCCTAAAAATTTAATTGTCACAATCCTATCCCCAGGTATTCTGTACTCTTTATCTTTATGGAATATTCTAAGATAGTATTCTGATTCTTTTTCGGGCTGCAAGTGGGGCAAGTTTCCTTCTAATACTTT
>CAZRMA010000159.1:0-6647 GCA_964600655.1 uncultured Ignavibacteriaceae bacterium | reverse complement strand
AGTATTCTGATTCTTTTTCGGGCTGCAAGTGGGGCAAGTTTCCTTCTAATACTTTTGGTGATGAAGTCATCTGAATTTCTTTCCATGATTTATCCGAATTCTTTACCCGCCAATAAATTTTCCCGGACAAACCTTCAATGTCAGTCAAAATTTTAATATGATAATCTTCATTTCCTCTATAAAGTTTTTCTAATCTATATGAGACTTTTTTGCCTTCAATACCGAATGTACCTGTAACCGGATAGTAAGGACTTAATCCGCTTTGAATAAAACCGGCAAGAAATGTTATAATCGTTGCACTGATCCAAAGAATGATGATTTGCTTCATTGTAGATCTAAAATATTATCTGCATTTGTAATTGTTAAATTAAATAATTATTTAGAGATTATTAAATGTGTTAAGTCTCAAACCTGAAATTCTTCATTATAATTAAATTTTAATTCTTAAAAACAACCTTTATGGTATAGTAAAATATTAACACAAATAGAAATGGAGATATGGAAATGAAATTAGGATTAATTGGACTTGGAAAAATGGGAAGCAATATGGTTGAAAGACTATTAAACGATCATCAAGTGGCAGTTTTCGACAAATCAAAAGAACAAATTGAAACTGTTGGTAAAAAGGGAGCTGAAGGTTCCGATTCTCTGGAAGATTTAGTTTCAAAATTACCCGGAAGAAAAATAATTTGGTTAATGGTTCCGTCGGGAAAAGTAGTTGACGGGATAATAGATTCCTTAATCCCATTGCTTAAGAAAGATGATATTATTATTGATGGCGGAAATTCGTTTTACAAAGATTCACTGCGGCGTGCAGAATTATTAAAAGGTAAGGGAATTCATTTTATAGATTGCGGAGTAAGTGGCGGAATTTGGGGTTTGAAAAATGGTTACTGTTTGATGTATGGCGGAGAGAAAGAAATAGTAGATTATGCAGAACCAATTTTTAAGACACTTGCACCTGAACAAGGATATTTTCATTGTGGGGAAAATGGCTCTGGTCACTTTGTGAAAATGGTTCATAATGGAATAGAATATGGGATGATGCAGTCTATTGCTGAAGGTTTTGAGATAATGGAAAAATCAAAATTTAATATTAATTTAACCGGAGTTTCTAAGGTTTGGCAGCATGGAAGCGTTGTACAATCATGGCTGCTGGAATTATCCTCTCTTGCTCTTTCAAATGACCCGGATCTATCCAAAATAAAGGGATACGTAGAGGATAGTGGAGAAGGGCGTTGGACAGTTGAAACAGCGATGGAATTGGAAGTGCCGGCACATACAATTGCGGCTTCATTGTTTAATAGATTTCGTTCAAGAGAAACAGATTCTTTCGCAATGAAAGTTTTAGCTGCATTAAGAAATGAATTTGGCGGTCATGCAGTAAAATCAAAATAAGGTAATTATATGGGATTAAAGAACAGTAACATGCACAAGCCTGAGAACAGCATCATTGTAATTTTCGGCGCGTCAGGCGATTTAACAAAGAAAAAACTGATACCAGCTTTGTTCGAACTGTACAGCCAAAAACTATTTTGCAGCGGATTTGCAATTCTTGGTGTAAGTCGAAGCCAATTTTCTGATGAAGACTTCAGAAAGAAAATGTTGGAAAGTATTATCCAGTATTCGGAAAATAAAAATATCAAGAAAGAAGTTGTAGATGCTTTTGTCAAAAATATATATTATTTATCAATTCAAACCGAAAACCCCGACGACTATACTAGGTTAAAACATAAGTTGGATGATTTAGATTCAAATCTGAATATTCATGGGGAACATATATTTTATTTATCTACTCCTCCTAAATTGTATGATACAATAATTGACGGCTTGAGTAAATCAAACCTGCATAAAAATGGCGGGATAAATATTGAAAAGAAAATAATAGTTGAAAAACCGTTTGGATTTAATCTTCAATCTGCAGAGGAACTTAATGAAAAACTGCATGCCGTTTTTGAGGAAGATCAAGTCTATAGAATTGATCATTATCTGGGCAAGGAAACCGTTCAGAATGTTTTAGTTTTAAGATTTGCAAATGGTATCTTTGAGCCTCTCTGGAATAGAAATTACATTGACCGAGTGGAAATAACATCAGCAGAAAATATTGGAGTTGAAAGCCGGGGAGGCTACTATGAAGGAATCGGCGCATTAAGAGATATGATTCAAAATCACATGCTTCAAGTTGCCGCATTCATTGCTATGGAACCGCCTGCAAACTTTGATGCAAATTCTATTCGTAATGAAACCTTAAAAGTATTTCAATCTTTACGTCCAATAAAAAAAGAAGATGTTGATAAATATACTGTGCGCGGCCAATATGTAGAATCTATGGTTAGAGGTGAGAAACTATTGGGTTATAGAAATGAAAAAGGAGTTTCTCCAGATTCAAAAACAGAAACCTTTGCTGCAGTTAAACTTTTCATCGATAATTGGCGATGGGGTGGAGTTCCTTTTTTTATTCGTGCCGGCAAAAGATTGCCTGCAAAAGTAACTGAAGTTGTAATTCATTTTAAAAACACTCCTCATTTTCTTTTTGCAAAAGATAATCCTCATCAATTTGCTAATCAGCTAGTTATTAGAATTCAGCCGGATGAAGGAATACTATTAAAGTTTGCTTTGAAAACTCCGGGAGCGGGATTTAAAATCCAAAATGTTAATATGGATTTCCATTATTCGGACATCAGGGAGGTTGAACTGCCGGCAGCTTATGAAAGGTTATTGTTAGATGCATTATTGGATGATTCAACTTTATATACTCGTGGAGACGCAGTTGAAGAATGCTGGAGGTTTGTTGATCCAATAATTGAAGCATGGAATGAGAATAAAGAGATAAAAGTGTATGGCTATCCCGCAGGTACCTGGGGTCCGAAAGAATCTTTCGATTTATTTGGCGATCCCAATATTGAATGGCGGTATCCATGTAAAAATCTTACGGAAGAAGATTTATATTGTGAATTGTAAACAAAGTGGTTTATAAATGATAAAAAGAAATTTAAAAATTTTTAGCACTCCAGAAGCATTAGCCAGACAAATTGCAGATGAGTTGGTTAATTCTACGGAGAGATTAAATAAGAGTTTTTACTTAGCTATTTCAGGAGGCAGTACTCCAAAAATATTATTTAATCTTTTATCAACCAATGAGTATCTTGAAAATATTGTATGGGAAAAGCTCCATATATTTTGGACAGATGAAAGATGTGTTCCACCTGATGATCCTGATAGTAATTATGGAATGACGAAAAAATTATTATTAAATCAAATTCCAATTCAGGAAAAGAATATTTATAGAATAAAAGGGGAGAGTAATCCGGAAATAGAGGCCAGAAGATATGCAGAAGTGACAAATAAAATTATTTCAAGTGTTAAAAATGGATTGCCGCAATTCGATTGGATTCTTTTAGGAATGGGGAGTGATGGTCACACAGCTTCTTTATTCCCAAAACAAAAGCTTGAATTTATTTCAGGGAATATGTTTGGAGTGGCAACTCATCCGCAAAGTACCCAAAAAAGAATAAGTATGACTGAGGCTTTAATAAACAATTCTTTGCGGGTTACATTTTTGGTTACAGGTAAGGAAAAATCGAATACGTTGCATAAAATTTTTAATGAATCAGAAGTAAGCAATCTTCCTTCGGCTAAAGTGCATGCTGAAAATGGAATAGCAGAATGGTACTTTGACGAAGCTGCTGGTAAGCTTCTTAAATAAATATATTAAAAAGAGGTTCCGACTTTAATTCGAGCATTTACAAAAATAGTCAACAAACCAAAATTTCCGGAATCAGTATTTGCGAATACCGCTGAAGGTCCTAATGAAATTGCACTAAAAGCCCAGCTTCCAAAAAGTTTTTGCGTAAGAACTTCAAAAACTAATTGCGGCTGGCGGACATCACTTTTAGGCATGTAATCTAAACGTAAATCAAAGGTGCTGCCACCTAATGATAATTCACGTCCAGTATAACCAACGTGCCATTCACTAAGATAATTTGCAACGTAGAATTTGGATCTTGTAGAACCTAAAATCCGAATCGGATAACGAAACTCCCAGCTTAGGTAGGTATCTTTTAATACTTTTGCAGTGTACCCAAGAGTATCATACCTGCTGTATTTATTTAATTGATTTTGACTCGGATCTGTTATTACATCCTGTAAACTAAATTCTAAAAAATTTCCAAACGGGACTACATATCCAATTTGAAGTCCAAATGTTGTATACAAATTATTGTGATCATTTTTTGTTTTTAACTCCGTAAGTCCGTCAACTGAACTGAATATTCCTCCCTTGAATCCAACAATGTGAAAATTTGCTTCAACAAAATTTGTTTCTAGAATTCCGGAATAAGGGGTTCCAATACCAACTGAAAAACCGATATCATCTTTTATGGGGAATCCAAATCTTTCACCGCCATACGCTTGCAAAAAAGGATTTATATATTGAAGGGCAGGACTTATTTGTGTTTTACTAGGAGGTGCAATCACTTTACTCAGTTTCATTTTATCAATTACTCGAGTAAACACACTTCCATAATTTATGTCTTCTTCTAAATCAATCTTATATGGATATGTAATAATTCTTGCACGTGTTTCAGGTGTGAATGCTAAAAATGGATATAAAGCACCTTTAATTGCAACCGACTGATCGTTTGGATCACGCAGGTCAACAATTATTTCAGCCTTGGGATCAGGAGGATCGATGAATACTTCATTCTGAATTTTAACGAATAAACTATCGTCAAAAGGCTCCATTTGAAAATATTTAATCAGTGCTGGGTTTTTCTCCTGTTCTTGTGCCGATATATTTGAAATAATAAAAAGAGTAAGTGAGATTATCCAAAATATTTTTTTATAATAAGAATTATGATTCACCAAACGCAATATGCTACCCTATAATTTTATAAATTGTTAATCATTAATAACATTGGTTATTATTTATTGTAATTTCTATAATTCAACTAGAAAGATGTCCCCACTTTTAATCTGAAGTTTACAAAGATAGAAATAATCCCAAAATTTCCATCATCTTGTCTTGAAAAAACAGCCGATGGTCCTATAGCAAAAGCACTAAAAGCCCATGACTCAAAAACTTTCTGCACTAATAAATCTACAACATATTGAGGTTGTCTTACATCGCTTTTGGGCATTGCATCAAAGCGGAAATCAAAAGTGCTGCCGGCCAAAGATAACTCACGTCCAGTATAGCCTACATGCCATTCGCCTAAATACTCTGCAACATAAAATTTACCTCTAGTTGATCCGAGTAAGCTAACAGGGTATCTTAATTCCCAGTCTAAATATTCTTGATCTATAATTTTTGCATGATATCCTAAAGTATCATATTTCTGAAAAGATTTATAATCCGCATCCGATGGAGTTGAAAATGGCCCTTGGAATCCAACCTCAAAAAAGTTTCCGAATGGTAACACATAACTAAACTGATATCCTCCGGTTACATACAAATTATTATGGTTATTAACATCTTTAATTGTTACAAAGCCATCTATTCTTGTAAATGCTCCAGCCTTAAAACCAAGAATATGGAAATTTGCTTCCATAAAATTTGTCTCTAATGGCCCTGAGTATGGGGTTCCTAAACCTAATGAAATTCCTATATCATTTTTTAATGGTAATCCAAATCTTTCACCCCCAAAAATTTGGAGGAATGGATTTACAAAATAACGAGTTGAAGAAATTTGAGTTAAAGATGGTGGTGCAAAAACTTTTTTAAGACTAAGCTTACCCATTACTCGTGTGAATACACTGCCGTAGTTTACACTTTCTTCCAAATTTATTTTGAAAGGATATGTTATAATTTTTGCTCTAGTTTCAGGGGTTAATGCTAAAAAAGGATACAGTGACCCTTTTATAGAAATAGTTTGATCATTCGGATCTCTTAAATCTACAATAATTTCAGCTTTTGGATCTGGCGGATCTATAAATACTTCATTTTGAATGTGAATGAATAAGCTGTCATCAAGAGGTTCCATTTGATAATAAACAATTTTTTCTTCCTCTTGAGCGTTAGTTTTTACAGCTATGAGAAGAACTAATAAGGTGAAGAGTAGTAGAATTTTATTTTTCATTTTTCGAAATCCGCAATTTTATTATTTAGAAAAGTCAGTAAAATAAAATGAATCACCAACTTGAACTCGGTCTTTTGATATTTCGTCAGTTGCAGTAAAGAAAAAGTTTACCTTGTATCTCCCGTCCGGTTCTTGAAGGTTTCCATATCTATCCAGCCATTCATCATATTTGGTTTGGGTAGAGGCAATTTTTAAGGAAACATTATAAACAAGGTTTCCTTTATTATCTTTTGTAGGCCCTGTAACAGAAATAGGGCCTGAATTAACTATCTTTAATTGATTGGGCCGTTCGTCAATAATAGTAACTTTAAAAACAGTTATCCTTTGTAAGTCCTGAACATAAATATCAGAAGCGTTCATTTTTGTAGTTACTCTTTCAATTTTTATTTCAGGAGGTTTGTTCGGGACAACCTTAATTTGCGCTTCCTGACTTCCAAATTTAGCAATCACTTCAGTTTGATCAGTTAAATCAAATTTCTTTTGTGAGTTTGGTGGAATAACAACTATAGGTGAATTCATGTTGTTAGGATCATATAGTGAAGTAGGAACATTGCCTGTGTTTCTTGCAAT
>CAZRMA010000158.1:0-8282 GCA_964600655.1 uncultured Ignavibacteriaceae bacterium | reverse complement strand
TTGGTAACTGTCCTGCACATATCAAGAATTCTATCAACTCCCAATATCAACGCAATCCCCTCTTGAGGTATATTTACGGATTTGAGAATTATTACTAGCATGATTATTCCAACTCCTGGAACCGGTGCTGTACCGATAGATGCAAGTACTGCCATAAATACTATTGTTAACTGCTGAACTATATTTAGTTCAATCCCGAATACCTGTGCAATAAATACTGCTGCAACGCCTTGATACAAAGCTGTTCCATCCATATTTATAGTAGCTCCCAATGGAAGGACAAAACTTGCAATGGATTTAGAAACACCAAGATTTTCTTCACAAGTTTCAATGTTAACCGGCAATGTAGCTGCGCTGGAACTGGTGCTAAATCCAATTGCCTGAACTCTTTTAATTGATTTATAGAAATAGGAAACTTTTACTTTTGTGAATAACTTTAAAATTAATCCATAAGTCCCAAATGTATGAATTGCTAATCCCAGCAATACTGCTAACGCATACCAAATTAATGTTTCTAGTATGTCAAAACCGAACTCGCTGACAGTTGCGGCAATAAGTGCAAATACACCAAGCGGAGCAATTAGCATTATCATATCAACTAATTTTATTAATGCATCGGTAAGTGCATCTAAAAGCTTGATCACAAAGGCTGATTTTTCTTTATCAATTAAGCTTAACATTAAACCTAAGAGAATAGAGAATATGACAACCTGAAGCATATCACCATTTGCCATTGAGCCAATCGGATTTTTAGGAACCATTTTCACAATTTCACCGAAGAAATCATATTCCTGAATATCTCCAAGTTTTGATGAAGCGTCTTCTTCATAAACTGAGAGAAGTCTATCCTTTGTATTCGCCGACATTCTATGTCCAGGCTGAATAACATTTGCTAAAACAAGTCCTATAGTTATTGCAAATGCAGTTGTTGTGATATAATATGTTAAAGTTTTACCGCCAATTCGCGCGAATCGTTTTACATCCCCCAGGCTTGCTGCCCCTACAGTTAATGAAACAAAAACCAATGGCACTGCAATCATCATTAAAAGCCGTATGAATATATCTCCTATCCATTTAATTCCTGTAGCAATTGTCCCCTGCCGATGAATAGAAACTATATTAGTAAAAGATTTATTATGAATATTTTGACCATCAATTTGAAAATCGCTAACTAATATTTCTCTTATATTGACTTTATGTTTATCGAAAAATGAAATTATTGCAAGCTGATCAGTTGCATCAAATTGAACCGAATCGATCTTTTCATTATTAAGTATAAAAATAAAACTTTGCCAGTCTTTGATCTTTACAGTCGTTATTTCATTATTATCACTATAAGAAATTTTAAGACTGCTTTTAGCTACATTGAAAAAAGCTCCAAACAATGCTCCGGCAATAAGAGCTATTAGAATTTGATTGTGAAGTTTTGGGAGTCTTAATTTCATACCATTTTTGCGAATTATTGAAAGGTTTTATTTAATATAATTTTTAGATTGATTTGCTGCCAAACAATTTATTGTAAAGTTCGATACTTTCTTTTATAATTTGATAAGCTTTCTTCTTATCTAAGAAATGATTAACAACTACGTGCTTGTTTTCAAGCTTTTTATAATCTTCAAAAAATCTTTTTAATTCAACAATTGTATGCGGCGGCAGTTCATTTATATCGTCTATATAATTTACCGACATATCATTTTTAGCTACAGCAATAATTTTATCATCATGCTCATTGTCGTCAATCATTCTCATCACACCAATAACTTTAGCTTCTATAATGCACATGGGCTCAACATCTATTGAGCAAATAACAAGTATATCAAGAGGGTCTTTATCTGCACAGTAAGTTTTGGGTATAAATCCATAATTAGCAGGATAATGAACTGAAGAAAATAAAACTCGATCCAATCTTAATAAACCGCTGCTTTTGTCCAGTTCATATTTTGCTTTTGAACCTTTTGGGATTTCAATAATCGCATTAACAATTGAGGGTACTTCATCACCCATAGTAACATCATGCCATGGGTTGTAATGTTGAACCTTAGGTTTTATAACTGATTGTCTTTTCATTAATTACCAAAATACTTTCTATTTTATTTATGAGGTTATTGTAATTCTAATTTAAAATAAATCCAAACACAGTAAACAATATAATTGCGATACCTGCTGAAGTTATTGCGTAAGGTAACTGTGTTCGAACATGATCAATATGATCGCTGGCAGAGGCCATAGAGGATACTATGGTTGTATCCGAAATCGGAGAACAGTGGTCGCCAAAAACACTTCCGCTTAATACTGAAGCAATGGCTAAAGATAAATTTACATCCATCAGCATCGCTGTTGGAACTGCAATAGGAATCATTATGGCAAATGTTCCCCAACTTGTCCCGGTTGAAAATGCTATAAACATTGAAGTTATAAATATTATTGGGGCCACGAAATTCGGATTTAAAAAACTATTTGCAATAGATGCAACGTAAGGGCCGGTTCCTAAAGCTCTGCAGGTATCTCCAATGGCAAATGCAAATACCATTAATATTGCTAACGGAATTAAACCGCCGATGCCTTTTAAAGTAAAATCCATCACCTCGTGAAGAGTTAATATTTTTTGACTGATCGATAATATCCCGGAAACTATAATTGCTGTTAAAACTGACCACAAAACCGAAGTAGAACCCGAACCCGCCGTTAAATCTCCATTGCCGGTAATTATTAAACTTATTGGCATCATCACTATCATTGTAAGTATGGGGGCAATCATATTAATTGCACGATGTGGGATTTTTGCTTTTGGCTTTATTGATGAAACTTCTGCTGATACAACGGGAACAGCACCATCGGCAATTGTCTTCCCTTCTTCTAAAGATCTTTTTTCAGCCTTCTTCATAGAAGCAAAATCTTTAAATGTAAATGCTAAAAATCCGGCAAGCAGAACTGTAACAATTGGGTAAAAATTTAGTGGGATGGTTGAAAAAAAAGTTGGAATGGGATCTTTGATGTTTTCTTTAATCAACAGTCCAATAATATAAGCACCCCAGGCATTTAACGGAATTAAAACGCAAATTGGTGATGATGTAGTATCACAAATATATGCTAGCTTCTCTCTAGAGATTTTAAATTTTTCAAATATAGGATGAAAAATTGTTCCTGTCACTAAACATGAAATACTAGATTCAATAAATACAGAACATCCGACAAAAAAAGCAAGCACAGAAGCACGCTTACGAGTGTTTACTAATTTTTTCTTTTGAATTAAATCAATGAAACCTTGGACACCGCCTGAAACTTGGGTGAGAGAAATTAACGCTCCAACCAGCGCAGAGAAAATAATTACCTTCGTATTACCTTCATCTTTAAAGACATTGACACAAACTTGAACAGCGCTTGCTATTCCATTAAATGGATTCCATCCTTCAATTATTAACCAGCCCGAAAAGATTCCCAGGAATAATGATAGATATACCTGCCTTGTTTTTATAGCTAAAGCGATAGCAAGTATTGGCGGGATGATTGAAAGCCAGCCGTAATTTGTCAATAGAATACTTTCCTAATTATTTCTGAAGATTTATAGAAGCCATATACCAAGCTAATTTTTAAGTTCATAATATTCAAGTTGTACAACGACATTTTATATATGCAAAGTATCAGCAGAAAATTCTAATTGAATTTTAATAAACCAAAATACTCCGGCTGGTAAGGCGGATGTTCCTGCATTTTTGACCAATCACTTTGAGCCGGTTCTGCCTGCTGTCGATGACGCCGGAAATTAAAACCCCACCCATCACCTTTGTTTATTTTTGCATTAATTTCCGAAAGCGGAATTTTAAATTCAGCACTCCAATAATTATTACCGACATAAGTTTTCACTTCAAATTTAAAAGTAAATAGTCCCTTTGGACCACTGCACAAAATTGTCCCTTTTGGATTTACCATCAATCTATAAAATGTTTTTAAATCTCTGTTTGTATCAAAGAATAATTCAAAATCATCATCCCCAAAAACCAATGGAATGTCTCCGTAAGCAGTTGATGCCAATCCAGAAGGATTTGGCTCATCTCCCTTCACATTTACATAAAGATTGGAATTATCATACAAAACTTTCACAATTGTCTGATCTTTGGCTGGTGTTTTTTTATAATCAACATAAAGCGTATCTATTTCATAATCATTTTTCCATGCAGCTTCATCACCAATTCCATCAATTGTTATTTTTTGATTGGTGAAATTAGCTTTAGTTATTGGGGGAGTAAATAAATGATAGTAATAGATGCTCTCGGTTTTTGCTCCGTTTAGGGTTGTGTATGGTGATTCTACCCTAAGTTTTGGGAGTTCGCTTCTTAAGAAATTTCCTTTAGGCCCACTGATAGAAAATTCAATTTTTTTATCCTCTTTTGGTTTTAAAGAGAAGTAATCACCCCAGGGAATGAAATCCCATTTGTAAGTATTTGTTTCCCAGGTTAGCTTATAATGTCTTTCAATGTCCGTGTCATTTTTAATATCAATTTTAATCGTTGTATCAATGCCATTAATCGCGGGGTCGGATATTATAATTGTTTTATCAGTCTTAAAAAATTTAGGAGAATGTTTATACTCATCCGGTTTAACTGCATCCGCTGCATAAATCTTTCCATCAACTATATATGCATAATCTACTTTACTGCCATCCACAGTTACATATAAAAATCCGTGTGTATGCCCGGCAAGATGATTTACAAAATTCATATTACCCGAAGAATTAATACAAAAATATGGAATGCTATCGATCAATCTATAATCATAAATATGATAATGTCCGGTGAATATGCCTTTGACATTATATTGTTTTAAAAGAGCCTGAACAGGTTGCCAGTTGTAATTTTTATTTAAATACAAAGGAGAATGAAAAGAAAGAAAAATATTATCCGCGTTCTTAGCTTTCTCTAAATCTTTCTTAAGCCATTCAAATTCTTTATTAGGAATAGTATCAAATTGCTGATCTAAAAAAACATTTAAGATTATGAAATGAGAATTCTTATAATCAAACGAATAATATAATTTATCTTTTCCCCAGGCTTCCAAATAAGCAGGCTGAATTTCTTTAGTAGTAACATCGTGATTGCCGGGAGTGGGATAGAATGGGACTGTAAGCGGAGCAATTTGTTTCTTAAATCTTTTCCATTGCCTTCTGGCATTATTTATATCATAAGTATAACCATGAATCATATCTCCAACATGAATTACAAAAGCGGGTTTTAACAGTTCAGTCTCTTTAACAATTTCTTCAAAAACTTCCGGGTTTTGAAATTGACTATCTCCCCAGACAATAAATTTATAGCTTTGAGCATTCAGAAATGGAACCGAAATAAATACTATACATAGGATTAATAATTTTTTCATATAAAATATTCTACACATTCTTTTGAAGAGAATTAATTTAAATTTTATCGGATTAAATTTATTAGTGATAAAGATAAGAATATTCTTCAAATCAATGAAATATTTTAATAGAAGAGATAAGCAAAAAATAATTTTACTATATTTGTGTTAATTAATTACTCATCTAATTTTATAAATAAATAAGCACATTTACATGAAGAATAAAAAATTTGTAATAGTTGATGCTATGGCAATGGCATATAGGGCCTACTTCGCATTTATGATGCATCCGCTTTCAAACAGCAAAGGAGAACCAACATCGGCTGTTTTTGGATTCATAAATCAGTTATTAAAAATTCTTGAAGATAACAAACCTGATTACATTGCTGTTGCTTTTGATTCGCACGGTAAAACTTTTCGTCATGAACGTTACGAAAAATACAAATCATCGCGTCAAGCAATGCCTGACGATATGAAACCTCAAATCCAAAAAATAAAAGACATAATTGAGTACTTGAATATTCCGATTTATATCCTTCAAAAATATGAAGCGGATGATATAATTGGAACTGCTGTGTTGAAGGCTGAAGAAGCGGGATTGGAATCCTGGGTTATTACTCCGGATAAAGATTACAATCAGTTAATTACAGACAAAGTTAAAATTGTTAAGCCGGGGACAAAATCCGATGAGCCAATAAAAATTTACGATACAGAAAGAGTTAGAGAAGAATTTGGTTTTGAACCGGAACAGATGATCGATTACCTTGCATTAGTAGGCGATTCTTCTGACGATATTCCCGGTGTTGCCGGAATCGGCCCTAAAAGTGCTACACCTTTAATCCAGGAATATGGCACTGTTGAAAATATTTATGCAAATATTGATAACATTGAAAAAAAAGGAATCAAAAATAAATTAATCGCCAGTAAAGAAAATGCTTTCTTATCAAAAGAATTAGCAACAATCCATCGCGAAGTTCCTCTAGAATTTGATTTTGAAAAATGCAAATTTACTAAACCAAACTTTGATAAATTGCGTGATGCATTTATTGATTTGGAATTTAAAACTTTGTATTCAAGATTGTTAAATGTATATGAAGCAAATAACAGTCAAGATGAAATTAAAGATGAAACAGCAGAAGAACTCAAAGAATTTGATGAAAAGAAAGTTAAATACAAATTAGTCGCAGATGCTATTGGAGCTAAAAAGTTAGCAGAATATCTTAGCAAAAAAACTCTTTTTGTTTTTGATACTGAAACCGACGGGCTAAATCATTTTGTATTAAATTTGGCGGGAGCATCATTTTCGACTAAAACCGGCGAAGGTTATTTCGTTGCCATTAATCCATCTAAAAAAGACACTTCCCTATTCGAAAAAGATTTAAGCGATAGACTGCCAATAAAAGATTTCGTCAAAATATTTACGCCCGTATTTGAAAATAAAAAAATTAAAAAAGTCTGTCAGAATGGTAAATTTGATATTTCAGTTTTGAAATCTAATGGAATTGAAGTTAATAATTTTTACTTTGATACTATGCTTGCCAGCTATTGTATTGATCCCGACGAAAAGCACGGGATGGATGATCTGTCACAAAAATATTTGAAGTACAAACCTATTCCTATTTCCGAATTAATTGGCGAAAAGAAAGATCCCACAAAAATATTTGATGCTGATGTAAATGCACTTAGCCAATATGCTGCCGAAGATGCCGATATAACATTTCGTTTGTATGAAGTATTGGATAAAGAAATTAAAAAGGATAAACTTGAAAAAGTAACTTATGAAATTGAGTTCCCGCTTGTTCCGGTTTTAGAAGATATGGAACGGGAAGGAGTAAAAATTGATAAGAATGTCCTGAAAATATTAAGTAAAGATTTGCAATTAAAAATAGAGCAGTATAGTAAAGAAATTTTCAAGTTAGCAGGTGAAGAATTTAATGTAAACTCTCCAAAGCAAATGCAGGAAATCTTATTCAATAAATTAAAGCTTCAATCAGGGAGAAAAACTAAAACCGGGTTTTCCACAGATGCCCGCGCTTTAGAAAGTTTACGAGGCGAACATGAAATAATCGGAACTATTTTAGATTACAGGCAAGTTACAAAATTAAAATCTACTTACTCAGATTCTCTTCCAAACTTGATTGAGCCATCAACAGGAAGGGTGCATACCAGCTTCAATCAAACTGTTGCATCGACTGGAAGGCTTTCAAGCATTGATCCTAATCTCCAAAACATTCCTATTAGGACTGATCTTGGTAAAGAAATTAGAAAAGCATTTGTACCCCGCAATAAAGATTATGTTATATTAAGTGCTGACTACAGTCAAATTGAATTAAGAATAATGGCTCATATTTCTGGTGATCCGGGTTTAGCAAAAGCTTTTAAAGAGGGTGAAGATATTCATAGAAGCACCGCCGCACTTGTGTTTATGGTTCCTCCGGAAGAAGTAACTCCTGACATGAGAAGAAAAGCAAAAGAAGTTAACTTTGGAATTTTATACGGCATCGGTCCTTTTGGATTAAAAACAAGATTGGGAGTCACACAAGCACATGCTAAAGAGATTATAGATACATATTTTAATACATTCAAAAAAGTTAAAAACTTTATGGATGAATCAGTAGTTCTTGCTAAAGAAAAAGGATACGCAGAAACCATTTTAGGAAGAAGAAGGTTTTTGAGAAACATCAACAGCAGTAATAGAGTGGTTCGTCAATTTGAGGAACGCGTTGCAATAAATATGCGAGTTCAAGGAACTGCCGCTGACATGATTAAGCTGGCAATGATTAATATTTTTATAGAGTTGAATAAAAGAAGATCAAAAACAAAAATGGTTTTACAGGTACATGATGAACTACTATTTGACGCTCACAAAGATGAAGTGGATGAATTACGTCCTGTTATAAAAAAGCTAATGGAAAAAGCCATGCCGATGA
>CAZRMA010000157.1:0-8311 GCA_964600655.1 uncultured Ignavibacteriaceae bacterium | reverse complement strand
ATAAAAAAGTTGATTCGCAGGTATTAAAAATTGAACTTGGGAATGAAGATTACTCCGATGTAAATAGAAAAAATAATGAATACATTTTATCAGAAAGTCATTCAAGCAGAAAAAAATAAAAATTAACTTGATAATAAGTTTGAGAAAGGCTTATAAATGACATATGCCTTTTTTATTTTATAAAATTCATCTTTTTTGTAATTAGTAAGTCACCTGATTTAAATTGATAAAAATATATTCCGCTTGCTAAATTATAATTGTTTGTATTAAATATTATTTCATGTGACCCTATCTCATATTCATCATTTGCTAAAACTGCGATTTGTTCTCCAAGAGTATTAAAAATAGATATAGTTACACTGGTAGATTTTTTTAAATTAAATCTTATAGTTGTTGATGGATTAAATGGATTCGGATAATTTTGATATAGGATAAAATCTCCAGGAAGTATGTTTTTAGCAATAGATGTTACAGGTTCCCTGTAAATTATTCTAAAGGCGTCCGCGGTAACTTTTCCCGAAGCTTTATCATCGATGCTGACAGAAATATTCCCATTTGTATTAAGAACTGCCTGTGATAAAAAATTCCATTCCCCGCCATTAATTTGTTGAGTCTTTATAACTTCCGCTTCTTCACTTGCTGATATTTTAAATTTTGTATCATATGCAAATTCTGAACTTGAAGGCCACCAACCCCAAACATCATATTTTCCTGAACTTAGCTCATCGGTTGTAAATGTAATTATATTATTTCCATTTCCGCCATCAGCAGTATTAAAATCATCTCCAAAATAAAGTAATCCGGAAGTTTCTGTATTCCATTTACCTGTTGCCCATGCATCTTTATTATCCAGAATAATATATTTGGGAGTTGAAAGCTGAAGATACTCGGCTATGGAATAAACTGTTCTTCTTCCAAGCTCTATTAAGTTTTCATTTGTTACCCATTCACCGTCTGAATACTGATCGTATGGTGTTTCATAAGTTAATGCCATAACTGTATCGCCATAATTATTCCATAACCAGCCTTCAGGAAAGTATGATTGCAAATTAGAATAGCTATAATCACTCATTGCAAAGTAGGGAATATCAGAAATATTAATATTAGCAAATTGATGTTCCCTTGTATAATAATCAATTGAAGTTGAGGGAGCTAGATGAATCCAAAAAGTGCAGAATTGAGAAGCCTGTGAATGAAGATTCAAAAAAACCTTTACAACACTTTCAGAATTCACATCAAACAATCTTTGCTTTAACATTGTAATTTCTTTTGTAGTCTGACTAGGTTCAAAATCCCAATCACGTTCTAAATCTATACCTGCATAATTAGTTCTTGAACGTCCGTAATAAACTCCATCAGGGTTATCAAAAGGAATAAGATGAAATATTATTTTCTTGCGGTAAAAATCAATTACATCATCATCCTTAAGTAAAGTTTGTACTATCCCATCAAAATGAAATGAGCTTGGTGTTTCGCCGGGATGTGTTCTCGCGTGAATCCATACGGCATATTTTAAACTGTCGGGTACAGAAAAATCCGTTAATACGATTTCCTGCATTGGCAAATTTCGCGGTGTATATCCAAGTGTGTCCACTTTTACATAGGTGCTCTGCTTCCAATCATTAATTCTTTCCATCAAGTAAGAAAAAGTGTAGGGATTATAGTAAGCAACAAATACGGTATCTTCATCAAATGTTTTTTGGAAGACATCTTTAGCGGGGCTTTCTTCAGCGCTAAAGCGACTAAAATTTCTATTGTCATAAGAATAAACTGCTCTAGTTACGTCGCTGTTTGAAATCGTGACTTTGATAAATTTATCCTTTACACCGGATATTCTAAAATAGAACCATCGTCCTCCGATGTCTTCTCTTGTTTTAGCTGTATAATTAACTGAGTCAGTTGTAGAGACGCTAAGTAAATTTCCGCTTTCAAAGGCAGAATAGAATTTAACTTGTGCAAAATTTAAAGTTGAGATAAATGTTAAGAAGAGTAAAAGTTTTTTCATAAGTGTGATCTTTAGTCCTTAGTGTTAAGAGAATAAATTATTTGAGTTTAAAATACGCTTTAATTTCTTCCTTTAATTCATCATCTGTTAAAACATACTTAAGAATTTTAGGTTTGTTTTCCCCATCATACAGTATTGTCCCGAAATTAATAGAATCACGGTTAACAGTTATGCTTGAATCAATGCCATATTTAATTACAATATTTCTGTCGGATAAGTATTCTATTTGAATATTATTTTGTTCTATAAATGGAACAACTCCATTTGTATAATAATTAAAATCGTCAATTGCGTCCAAGTAATTTTCATTTAAAGTATCAAGTTCAGCATTTGAAGGACCGAAAAAATAGACTGCACTATCGTCCTTAGATGTATTATTTTGTGGTGTCAAAAACGAATTTAGTATTAAAAATAGAAATAAGTTGAATCTAATAAGTTTCATAAGATTCTTCTCTTGTATCACCTTTTTTAATAAGATTTATAAAGATTTGATAAGTAATTTTTAGCCATATCCAAATAAAAATGTGAAAAAATTCAAAGGTAATATAAATATTCCTAATATTAATTTATGTAATCCACCATTATAAATTTGTCATTTTTAAAATTTAGAAAAATGAATTATACAATTTCCAAATAGACTTCCGACTTATAATTAAATCTTCAAAGCTATAATTCAGTTACGAATAATAAAGTATGTCATATCATCGTTAACTTTTTGAAAAAATGACAAATAGAGATTGTAAATGTATTGTGACACACTATGAATGTAAATGAAATAAATATAAAGGAAGGGCATAGTTGAGACTGTTGACTAAAGAGAACAAATCAATCTATTTGGTTATTAAAATAAAATATTGGCGTCAAGCAATTAAACATTGCGATTACTGTTAAACTTGTATTATTTTGATTTCATTAAAATTTTCAAATATATTTGATTATATTTCCCAATTAAAATAATACATTGTTAAAATTTTATAATCTTAATCAAATTAAATGTCTCTTTAAATTACGAATTCTTAATATTTTAAATAATTATTATTCATTTAATAATTTATCTCAATTTATGTTAATTAAATTATCAGAAAAATATATAAATGGCTTCAGAAAAATAATCATTAATGTGGCATTATTATTGTTAAATAATGAAGGTTTAATAAAATTATTTATGCCAATAAATGTATGGTATAGTGATAAGAATCATGCATTAAATCTAAAAAAGTATTTATGTTTCAATCGACCAACTCTATAATAAAAGGAGAATCTATGAAATTAACATTATTCCCTAATTTAATTTTATTTTTATTTCTGATGTTAATTTTCTCTTCTTGTAAAAATCTCAGCTCGGGATCCAAAGCAATTAGGAACTGATAAAATTACAGGAAAAGTTACAATTGATGGCATTCTTGTAACAGATGCAAATATTAAAGTGGATGATGTTGCTAACTGGCAGACAAAAACAGACGCAAACGGCAACTTCAGAATTTCTACATTGACGGATGGACAGCATACTCTATATGTTGAAAAAGATCTTTCTAGTGGTGAAGTAATATCTTATCAGACAACTATCAACCTAACACAAAGTGAAACAGATTTTGGGAATATTGATTTTTCTAAACCAGTAAAAATTAGTAATTCCGGATTGACCATATCAGCAATTCCGTTATCTTGGGAAAAATCCACGTCAACTATTTTTAAAGAGTACAAAGTATATAGACATGAAGGGGCAGGTGTTGATAACAATATTGGGGAACTAGTATTTTCTACTCCTGCAAAAAGTGATACTCAATTTACCGACTACAAATTTATTAATGGTACTCAATATAGTTATAGAGTTTATATTGTATCAGGTGATCAAAAATTAAGCGGGAGTAACGCTATCACTTTAAATTCTGTAGCTGATACAAATTTAATTAGTAATGGAAGATTCGAAATTTCTTCCGATGGAATAAAACCTGATTTCTGGCAAGTTTATCATAATGGAACTCCAAGTTATAACGTTTTTACAGTAGATGGCAGTGAACACGTTGACGGTAATACGTCATTAAGAATTAATTTTATTGATTCTCTTTTTACACCAAGTCCAAATGGATTACAGAATTATGCAGAGATTACTCAACAAATTTATTCAAATAATATTTCAAGTGGAAAGTCATATAATCTATCCTTTTGGATCAAAACGGAGAACGGTGGTCAGGCTAGAATAATACTAAGTAAGGTTGGAGTCAACGACACAGTAAGAGTTCTGGATTATTATGGACCTTCTGAATACAAATGGAATCAGCAAAATTTAAATTTTGTGACACCGGCAAATACATCCTATTTTGTATTGAGAATTTCAACCAAACGTTCTCAGAGTATAAATGGGATTGCAAGATTGTGGATTGACGGGATGAAATTATCTCCAGCTCAATAAATCCATAATAAAGAATATTAATGTATTACTTGCGCTGGAATTCTTTTAAAAAGATAGAAGGATGTATTAATCAATATTGTTTTAGTACATCCTATATCTTATTCAGATAGTAACATTTTCACAAATGATTTTTTATAAAAATTTAGTTGTTTGCTTTATACTATCTTCAATTGAATACCAACAAAATATCTTATTTCCGATTGATATTTTAATTGCCAAGTAACATTTCTTGCTTAGTGTATGTTGTATCATCTTACTATTTCCAAACGTATTTAATTTATGAGTGTGGAATCACATATATATAGTTGCTGTAATGCAAGTTTAAATGACTTGTCATACTTAATTATCCTTAAAAATTAATAATTCATCTCCCATCAGAAGAAATGATTAACAATTTACTAAAGATGAAAATAATTCAAATGTTTTATATTTTGTAATAATTCTCTTTTAACTATGGCAATTTTTGCGGCAAGTAGTCATTATCCTATTTCCAATGACTCAATTGATGATGTTTTAAATAGTTCTAAAAGATTAATTATACATGGAAATAAATCATGTAATTTTTTTATATCCTCCTCTTCCAAATCTATTCAGCAAACAAAAAAAATATTCGAAGATGAAAATTGGTTGATTGGTTTTTCCGGAGACCTACTGGGATATGATCAAATTCCATATGGTTTAATAATTGAAATTTTGGAAAACCGAACGTTTACTAAACTTAAAGAACTGAATGGTGTCTTCGCAATAGTTATATATCATAAAATAGAAAAAGTCTATTATGTCATAAGTGATCGTCGGTCCCAATTTCCTATCTACTATTATATTAATAACGACCATTTTATTTTTTCTTCAGAATTATCTGGTTTTTGCAGGGTACTAAATGATCCCAAATTTAATAGCAATTGGCTTTATGATTATTTGTTTTTCAATTTTCCAATTGATGGAATATCATTTGTCAAGGATGTTTATAAATTACCGCCAGCTTCAATTCTTATATTCAACCAAAACAGTGCGAAATATAGTATCAAAGAATACGCTCCAAATTTTAATAAAAAGGATAAACTTTTTACTGGAAAGCCGGCGCTTGAATACGCTAAGGAAATTTTTACTAAAAGTTTGAAAACTAGTTTAGGTAATAGTAATAGCAAAGTTGCTGTCGCATTGACAGGAGGATGGGACAGTAGAACAAATCTCGCATTAATTTCAGAAATCGAAAAAGTTTCAACTTATACATATGGCGGTCAATATTGCGAAGACATGGTAATGGCTGATAAAATTTCGAAAAAATTAAAATTAAATCATCATGCTATTTATTTTGAAGATTCATTACTTAAAGATCTTCCTAAATTAATGTTCGAGACAATTTACTTTTCTTCAGGAGAGCAGGGGATATTAAGATCAACACTTCTTTACGTATACAAACATTTGAATGAACTCATTCCAGATCTTGATATTATATTGAGTGGTATTATGATGGATACTATGTTCAGAGGTCATATTGGTATGCCAGTTTTGACTCCACAGCACATAATTAAAATTTTTAATACAGGTATTGTTGATATTGAAAAAAGTGTATGGAGACCTATTTTCAATAATGATTACGAATCATTTAATAATTACATCCTAAACGATTTTCAGATATTACAAAATAGATTTGGAAATCTAACGGGGGAAGAATTTTATATCCTGTATGTGATATACATTGCTTCACAAAATCATTTTTTAGGTGAATATAAAATTGCAAGTAATTTTAACACTATGCGCGTTACTGCATGGGATAATGATATAATAGACCTGGCCTTCTCCATTGACTATAGCTGTTTAAAAACCGCTAGGAAACCAAAAGAACTTTGGAAAAGTAAGGATGAATTTATTTTACAATCCTATCTTATATCATCGTATTCTGAAGTACTTTCAAAAATTCCTATTCAGAATGTTAATCCTAATGCGATCCTGAAAGGTGATTTATATTATAATTGCTTTAAAAAATATCAGAGAATTTATAATTCTATCGCCAAAAGAGTTAATTTCTGGCATAAAAATACGTACCTTGAAAATTGGGAAAATTGGATAAATGTATTGCACAAAGAATTTATCGACAATTTAATTTTTTCTAAAGAATCATTGATACAAGAATATATTGATGAAAGATACTTGCAGTTTTTGAGAGTTAACCGAGATTATAGAATGATTGGTAAATTAGTCTCCACGGAGATTATTCTAAATCTAATTAATAACAAATGGGTAAAGTTTTGGTAGCATTTTTTTAGCACAATAGATTGGATAAATCATTGTCTATATTTTCATTCACTTTTTTGCTTAATAAACTTTCATTTATATAATTATTCTTTTGATAGATCAATTCACAAAAGCGGACAAAATCTTGAGTTATTTTGTATAGTAGTATGAAATGAAACTTGAGAAAAGGTGAATGTCTCCAGCTAAAGAAATTTTAATTGAAGGATGATAATAATTTTTATAAAAAGTCGATTAACATTTTATTAAGAATTTTGTAGTTATAAATGTAATCACACATTTGATTGAAATTGTACGAAATCTATTCTCATATTTCCCTATAATTTTAATTTTCACACCACAAGAAATCTTGGCTTTATTTAACCTGAAAAAACAATAATTTTTTAACATGAAATTATTTGTGTGCAATGCAACTTATTCACATATTTAAAAATCGAAAAATTTAATTGTTATGAAGATTCTAAAATTCTTATTATTTACTTCACCGCTGCTTTTATTCATAATCATTGCTTCGTATAGAGATTTAAATGAAGGAAAGCTGGGCACTCGTACCAATCCAATTAAAATTTATTTTACGCCGTCTGTCGATGCAAAAAGAATAACAACAAATGCTAGGGAATTAATTAACTTTCTTGAAAAACAAACTGGTTATTATTTTGTCTCCGCTGTACCGGCAAGCTTTGTCGCAGTTGTGGAGGCATTCGGGACAAAAAAAGCAGACATAGCCGGATTGAATACCTTTTCATATCTAATGGCAAACGCTAAATACGGAGTTGAAGCGAAATTACGAATCGTTCGTGACGGAGGAGAAACATCTTACCGCGGCCAATTTATTACTCGAGTAGATTCTGGGATTGACAGCTTAAAAGATATTGAAGGAAGAACCATGGCTTATGTTGATCCTTCTTCTACTTCCGGATACATTCTTCCCAAGGCAAAATTGGACGCAATGGGAATTCATCCCAGTGAAACTGTTTTTGCAATGCGTCATGATAACGTGGTAACAATGGTATATCAAGGTCAGGCAGCCGCTGGGGCAACGTATTATTCGCCGCCGGATTCTAAAACCGGTGAAATTTTAGATGCCCGTATGCGGGTTGAAAAACAATTTCTGGATGTGGAACAAAAAGTTAAGATTATCGGATTCACACAGCCAATCCCAAACGATCCCTGGGTGTTTAGAAAAGACTTACCTGAAGAAATGAAAACCAAAGTTATTAAAGCATTGATTGATTATGTTAAAACTCCTGAAGGAAAAAAAGCTATGTTTGATATTTATGATATTGTAGGTTTGATACCAACAAAAGACAGCGATTATGATCCACTTCGTAAATTATTAAAAGAGCAGCATGTTTCATTCGAAGACCTGGTAAAAAAATAATGTTATTAAAAGTAGATAATCTGCACAAAATATATCCTAACGGAACACACGCATTAAAAGGGGTTAGCTTTAAAGTTAATGCTGGTGAATTTTTAATTGTCATTGGTTTATCGGGTTCGGGGAAATCAACTTTGTTGAGATGTATTAACCGGTTAATTGAACCAACTTCAGGCACAGTCGAATTTCTTGGGAGTAATATAACTCACGTTAAAGGAGAAGAATTAAGAAAAGTTAAAAGCCAGATTGGAATGGTTTT
>CAZRMA010000156.1:0-8330 GCA_964600655.1 uncultured Ignavibacteriaceae bacterium | reverse complement strand
ATTTCTTCATTAGAAATAATGTATAAATATTGATTGATATGATTATTATATTTAAAAATATTCGTTTCATTGTTTGTTATCTCCTGTGTTCACTTCCGCCAGAAGATCTTCCCCCACTATTCGAACCAGATGATCTTCCGCCGCTATTGCTGCTTCCTCTTGATGGTGCGGATGATCTTGATGGTGGACTGTAAGATCTCTGTGGTGGAGAATATGATCTTGGAGCATTATTTGTCTTTGGTTTATTATATGAACCATTATTTCCACTTTTAGTTCTGGTTTCTTTTCTTACATTGGAACGTCTGCTACTTGTTCCGCTGCTCTGTTTTGTTCTTCCTGAATTTCTATATTCCTGACTTCTAGTAGTACTTCTTCTACTACTTTCTACTGAATTATTTCTTGTTGAACTTCTTACACTATTATCATTTCTATTTGAACTTTTTTGTTTTTCTAAATTTCTATTGGTTCTTGTATTAGCTGTAGTCGCTTCACGGCTTCTTCGAACATCAGTATTTCTTAAGCCGGAATTTCTACTTACTCTTTCATTAGATCTAGAAACAGCTGCTCTTTCATTTACACTATTAGATCCCCGGACGATTGTTCCTCTTCCACCTGATGAACCTCTGCCTCCATCATTATTTCTCATTCGGTAACCATCATTATTTCTGTACTTGTAATTCGAATGATTATTATAGCTCCAATTTCCATATCCGTAATTATTATACGGATAGTAACCATAGTAATTTCCATAATACCATGGAGAATATCCTATAGAATAGTATGATGGATAATATAGATAAGGAGTTCCGCACCAGTTCCAATAATAAAATGGGTCATAGCAACTAGAAGAATACCAAAAAGGATCATAGTAGCTTCCAAATCCTATTCCTATATTGAAGGAAGGATGGTAATATGAATAATATCTTCTATGATATGGGAATCCGTCAAAATAGAAATTATTATTTATAAGGCCATCATCATCATAGTCATAACTTAGGTTGTCATTATCATCAGAATAGTAATTGGTGTCACTTACAGCTTCATCTTGATCCTCAGCTTTGTAAGCCGAATTATTTTTTTGCTCGGTGTAATTTCTGTCTTTGTCTCTATCACGCATTGCAACTTGGGTGTAGCAACCGCCTAAAAAAGAAGCGATTATTATCGTTAAAACGATATTTAAAATATTTATTTTTTTCATTGTGAACCTCTTACTATTTACATATTAAATATGGACAAAAATTGAGCCGGATAAAAGGTCTTAATAAGGTATCAATTACAGATATTGATCCAGGTAACTTAATTTTGTGTATAGGTTTGTAAACATTCCCGTATAAAATTAAATACATCTCTTGGTGTGTGATGTAAACCGTGTTTTGAGTTTACTTAAAAATGTTCTTTATATATTCGATTTTAAATGCTCTATCTGCAGTACTTGGATTCAATTTTTTGTTATTTAAAAGATCTCTTAAATCAAATCCAAAGGTAAGCCCGGAACCAGCTGACCATCTAATTCCCATATTTAAATAGCCATTTCCACTACCGAACGCCTGGTTATTATTATCGTTAAGCGCAAAGTCGTACTCTCCGATAAACGAAAAATTGCTGCCCAGCGTTTTTTCAATACCAAGATGTAAATCCATGAAATTATCGCCATCTTTTGTTTCAAGCGAATAATTAACAGAACCATGAATACTTAAGTATCCGAGCATAGCAAAATTTTTACTAGTGGCAGCAAAAAATCCCGGTGATTTAATAGCGTATCTTTTAAGAGAATCAGAATATATGCCTTTCCCCTGTGAATCAAATCCTACTGTGATTGCCGGCATTAAAATAGTTTCGTTAAAAAGTCTAAATCTTAAATTTATAGCCGGAACTTTGTACCAATTTGGTTCCCCGGTTCCGATAATGTTTGATCCGCCATAAGAAATGCCAAAACTAACATTATCAAAAACTCCGACTTCAAGCTTTTCAATTAGAACGCCTTGAGGCATAATATCAGACGTTATTCCCACGAATCCTTTTTCGAGTATGCCGGCAGTTTGCATATCGACTAACGATCTGTATTCATATTTTGCACTTTCACCAGCCGAACCTTGAGCAAAAATTTGAAGTCTGAAAGAAAATTGTAATACAATGAACAGCGGTAAATAAAATTTTTTCATAATAATAAACTGATTTTAAATATATATATAAAATCTTCAGAACAAACTTAAAAATAATTTTTCACTTTTTATTACGATTCAAGTAAAATTTGGATAAATAGTAATCTCGATTGATGAAGGGAGCAGCGCATATTTGGAATGTACAAGCACAACAACTTCACCTGTTTTATTTTTAGCCTGAAGAATTAATTGACCGGAATCATTCTCTTGTGAAAAAATATTAACCAAATCTTTTCCTTCTGTGATTTCAAACTTTGCATAGGCACTTCGGAAAGGCACTTTCCACCCGAACGAATTAATTGGAATTGCTTTTATAGTTAATGTTGATTGACCATCGGCAAATAGTTTTTCAGGGAGAACTGAATAAGTTACTTCATAAATGCTGAATACATATTGATACAAAGCTAGTGAGGCTATCAACAATACAAGTAAAATTATTATAAGAATATTAATGTTTACTGCTTTCATCAATAAATAAAAACCTTCAACCCAGCTTAATATTTTTAACAATTTGACGTTTTAGAGCTAAAATTATTTGTTCCACAACTTTGTCCGGGACCCCGTCAACATGCTTTGATTTAAATCTCATATCACACTGATCATTTACATAATCTATCACAATAAATTTGCCATCTTCTGTTAGTACAATCTCGGTAGAAAAAAAATCAAGTTGGATTATATTCGCTATTTTCTTAGTAATTCTCTTAAGCTGGGTCAAATTATAGTTTCGTATGTCATCATCTTTTAATTCAGCATAGAGATGAGTCATATCATCCCACCAAACCGGAATTGCTTTACCAAAAGCCCAAAAGCATCTAAACCAGGCTCTTTTACCATTTAGGATTTTAGGATAAATTTTTTCCTGAAGGAGATATTTGTCGTCACAGTGCGTCAATCTTTCATCAAAAATTTCTTTTAAAGTTTCAGCGCCTGTAACAACACCGATTCCACCGCCGGT
Source organism: uncultured Ignavibacteriaceae bacterium (assembly GCA_964600655.1). GTDB lineage: Bacteria > Bacteroidota > Ignavibacteria > Ignavibacteriales > Ignavibacteriaceae > CAVSWT01. Next base: position 5,210 of record CAZRMA010000156.1, on the reverse strand, counting down.
AGTATTACAAGGTTTAATTATAAATGGGCGGTTGAGTTTTGCTAAATCTTCAATTGAAATGTAAATATCTTCAACTTCAGAGTGTGGGGGAATTATAATTGAATAAGGGACATGAAGTCCGTTAGAGATAAATTCAAGATGCATGCTTGCTTTATCAATAGCGTGTAAAACATTTTTATAAGGATTAAAAATGATTGTTTTTCTGCGGTTGATTACTTTACCCATTTCTTCAAAAACTTCGTCAACATCCCATGCTCTATCCAGATAAAATTTGAAAGACAGTTTCCTATCCAATAGTAAATCATAAGTTTCTTTAAGATTGTAATATCCTATACGGTAAGTTGTCAGCCCATCCTTTTGGAGATATTTTTCCAGAAGACTGATGAAGTCTTCATCGTATTCCCAAACGAAAGCAAGTCCTAAATCGAAAGAGGTCATTTAAGTTTGATGTTTTTACAAAGATACACTTTAGTATATTTGCATTCAAGAAATCCATTATTCTAACAATAAAAATTGTACTTCACATTATTTTTGACAATAAAGTTTTGATAAAAATTCGGAAGTGAATTACCTTGTTATTATTTTGGCATAATAATATATTTTATAAATTTTTTTTGATTATATGTATAGATTAATATTTCTAATTATATCAGCATTCATTTTTGTCCAGTGTTCTTCTCAGGAATTAATTAATAAAAGTGAAAACAAAAAATCTTCTGCTCAAATCCTAAATAAAAGTGTAACTAAAGAAGATTCTAAAAAAGCAATGAGTCATTTTATTGACGGTTCGGTTGCAGAGGCAAAAGGTGATTTTGCCAGCGCAATACTTGAGTATCAAGATGCTTTAAGATATGACCCGAATGCCGGAGTTTACTATGCTTTGGCAAAAAATTACTTCGCTTTAAATAAACTTTCCTTAGCACTTCAAAACTCACAAAAATCTGTTGAACTCGATTCGCAAAAGGTTGACTATTATGAATTACTTGCAGATATATTTTCAACTGCGCATCAATCCGATTCTGCCGCAGTAGTACTAAATAAAATTATTTCAATTGATTCAACTAATATTCAGGCCTATTATCAATTGGCAAGACTCTATGAAAACAAGCGTCCATCAGATGCAATTAAGATATATAATGAATTAACAAAAAGAATTGGGCCTGAATGGAGTGTATTAACAAGAGTTGCAGAACTTTATGAAAAACTAGGCGAATTTGATAATTCTTCTGCAACAATAGAAAGATTATTAGAACTAGATCCTGCAAACACTTCATTACAAAAGTTGCTGGTTCAATCTTATTTAAGAGCCAAAAAATATGACAAGGCTTTAAGCTTAGTAAATGATATTTTAGAACTTACACCTGATGATATTGAGGCACGTGAAACCAAAGCACAAATATATATTGCCCAGGATGATTGGGAATCTGCATCAAAACAATATTCTTACATATTAAATCAAAAAGATATTTCACTAGATGCTAAAATAAGAATAGGGGCATCCTACTTTGCTCAATCCTTAAAAGACAGCACATTACTACCGATTGCGAAAGATTTTTTTGAAAAGATGGACAAGGATACAACTGACTGGCAAGTTAAAATGTATTTAGGAGCCATCGCAATTAATGAAGGAGAGGACTCCGTTGCAATAGAAAATTTTAAATATGTAACTGAGAAAGCAAGATGGAATTCACAGGCATGGATACGACTTGGCGGATTATACTTTGATAATCAGAAATACTCTGAAGCCGCGAAAGTAATGACTGAAGCAGTCGAATATTTTCCAGAAGATTTTTCTGTTAATTTAATTTTAGGATTGTCTTTATCGCAAAACAGCAAATATGAAGAAGCAAAGCCTTATCTCAAAAAAGCAGTCGATTTAAACCCATCTGATATTACAGCATTGTCGGCATATGGCTTTACTTTAAATCAACTAAAGGAATATGATGATGCGATTCAATATCTTAATAAAGCTTTATCAATAAAACCGGATGACGTTAATTTACTTGGGACGCTGGGATTGATTTATGATTCAAAAAAAATGTGGGTAGAATGCGATAGTGTTTATGAAAAGGCACTATCAATTGATTCCACAAATGCCTTAGTAAATAATAATTATGCTTATTCACTTTCCGAGAGAGGAGTAAAGCTTGATGAGGCATTGAGGATGATAAAGATTGCAATAAAAGCTGATTCAACCAACTCTTCATACCTGGATACTTATGGCTGGGTAGCTTATGGATTAGGTGATTATCAATCTGCCAAGGTTTATGTTCAAAAAGCAATTGATAAAGGCGGTGCAAGCTCTGTCGTCTATGAACATCTCGGAGATATTATGTTTAAAATAGGAAACAAAGATTCTGCAAAAGAGATGTGGCAGAAAGCGTTAAATATGGATGAGTCCAATAGCCAGCTAAAACTTAAAATTGAAAAGGGTGAAATTTGAAAAAATTATTTTTGTTATTCTTTTTTGTTATTGCTTCTTCTTTATACTTTCTAAGCTGTGTTCCAGCTAAACCAAATGAAGAAGTGGAAATCTTACCCTCGGAAAGATTAATTAACAAGCTTGAAGCTAATAGAAGAAGAATAAAAACATTCGAAGGAAACGGGGTTATTCGAATAAAAAGCAGTCAATTTAATAATAGTGCTACTTTTAAAGTGATTTTATCAAAACCCGATTCAATTTATTTGACAATCATGGGACCGTTTGGGATTGAACTAGCTCAGGCAGTTGTTACAAATGAAAATTTTGTTTTTTACGATGCACTTCAAAATACAGCATACAAAGGTTCGGTGAATGATAATGTACTTAAAGATATTTTCAAAGTGAATTTGACTTTTAGCGAATTGACAGATGCTTTCGTTGGATCGGTTAATTTAACTAATAATCTTTATACTACTCCTTCAACTTATGAAGTTCAAGACGATAAATATGTGCTAACTTATATTGATTCACTTACTGATAAAGAAACAAGATATAAAGTAGATATTCGGGAATTAGGAATTACATATTACTCTGTTTTGGATAACCAGGGGAACGAACTTTTACAAGGTGATTATTCAGAATTTGAACTGCATGATGGTGTTGCAGTCCCAAATAAAATAGAAATTCAAAATAAAAAAGATGACCAGATTGTTAATATTGAATATAGGAACATGTCGACGAACAAAAAAGATATCTTCATAGATTTTAAATTACCGGAAGATGCTACTGTAATTAAATGGTGATTTTTAATAAAAAATATCTAATAATATTTTTTACACTTCTAATAGCTTTTACAGCTTATCCGCAGCAGAAACTCCAAATTGAAGCAAAGAAAACTGAACTTGAAAAGATTCATGATGAAATTCATGACCTTGAAAATGAAATAGCAGCAAAATCTGCTAAAGAAAAAAAAACTTACACGGTTTATGAAAATTATAACAAGCAAAATTATCTTCTTGATAAGATTTTAAATAAAATGCGGGAAGAAGAAAAAAGCATTCAACAAAAAATTAATGTCAGTAGAAGTAAAATTTCATTGCTGGAAAAAGAAATAAAAAAACTCCAACAAAATTATTCAAAATATGTTGTGGCTGTTTACAAATATGGAAAGCAGAATGAATTGGCAAGCCTGTTCGATGCTGAATCTGTACAACAAGCCTTACTGCGTTATAAGTATTTGCAAAAATTTTCTAAAAAGCGTGAGGCCGATCTTAAAGAATATGAAGAAAATAAAAACGAACTGCAAAAGACAAAATTGAATCTTGAAAATGAAAAAAAACAGAAGGTAGTTTTAGTCGGTCAAAAAGAAAAAGAAGAGAAATCGCTATCAGCAAAAATCAGCGAGCGAAAAAAAATATTAAACTCAATTAGGCATGATAAAGCTTCATTAAAAAAAGAGCTGGTTTCAAAAAAATCTGCGGAAGAACAAATAAAAAATCTTATTTCAAAATTGATTGAAGACGAAGAGAGGAGAAAAAAAGAAGAAGCTGATAGATTAGCTAAGTTAGAAAATGAAAAAATAAATAATATTTCAGAATCAAATTCAATAAAAAAAACGAATACTGCTTCCGTCGAGTCAGCTAATACTAATTACAATTTTGATCTCAATGCTTCTGATTTTGCTTCATTCTCTAAATTACGCGGAAATCTTAATTGGCCAATACTTAATGGCAAAGTCGTAGGAGAGTTTGGAGAAAATGTAAATTCAAAATTGAATACAGTAACGTTAAATTATGGTATTGATATAAAAGCAACCAATGATAGAAGTGTAAAAGCGGTTGCTGATGGTGTTGTCTCAGTGATTGATTGGATACCTGGCTATGGTAGTGTCGTTATTGTAACACATAAAGACAATTACCGGACTGTATATAGTCATCTCGATGAGATTTATGTTAAAGAAGGGGATAAGCTGAAGACAGGAAATCTAATTGCAAAAGTCGGCGAAAGTTTGAATGGCGATATATTACATTTCGAAATTTGGAATTCTCGCAATAATCAAAATCCAGAAGTATGGCTGGCGAAAAAATGAATGGGGAAATCGCCCGGCATTTTAAAAGTATATTACCAAACCTCACTTCACTCACTTTAGCGGAAGTTGTTTTTCGATCTGTAAATTTTATTTCAAATGTATTTATTGCCAGGTATTTTACTATAAGTGAATTTGGAAAACTTGGATTCATAACCTCATTTATTGCCTACTTCAATATTATTATCGATTTTGGATTTGATATTTATGGAATTCGCGAAGTAGCTAAATCTCCATCAAGTAGTAAGTTGGTTTTTAACCAAATAATTAGTGTTAAATTATTTTTAGCCTTAATAACTTTCGGGTTAGTAGTAGTAACATCTATATTTTTCCCATCCGGAGAAGAACAGTATTTATATCTGCTTTATGGCCTCACAATTATTTCCACATCAATTAACTTTAGTTGGTATTTTAAGGCGATTGAAAAAATGGATATAATTTTTAAGGCGAAGGCTTTATCAAGCTTAATTTTTCTGTCTCTTATCTTAATATTAACAGTTACACTTAAATCAATTTTAATTATACCCTTTGCTTTACTGGTTTCACAATTAACTGAATTTTTTATTTATAAAAATGATTTCAGTGAAAAGCCCAAAGTAAATTTCCGAAATATTTTCGTTAAGGTTAAAAGTTTATTCGCTGAAACCTTTTTAATTGGGGTATCATCTTTTTTTATTTTAGTTTACTACAATCTTGATATGA
>CAZRMA010000155.1:0-8461 GCA_964600655.1 uncultured Ignavibacteriaceae bacterium | reverse complement strand
TCATGTACCAGGGAAGAGCATATAAAGCTGCTTTTCCGGATTTGCCTTTACCGATCTTTGAATTTTTTAATGATGTTATTGCTGCTTCCAACTGTTTTTTGAACTGTTCTATCTCCGCTCTTTTTTCCGGACTTAAGCTTTTTATCTGATCGTCTGCCTGAGCATCGATTGATTGTTCAATTTGCCCTGATTTTTTTATGTCAGACATTTTTTTAATCAACAGGATGATTACAGCAATTAAAAGTATGAAAACAAGTATACCTATTCTTATCGTCCATGAAATTCTAAATATTGTTGATATGTAAAACAAAACAGCAATTAGTAAAATTGCCAATATAGTCATTATAACATTTTTGCTTTTTAGAATGTCAAGTATACTATTCATAGAAATAATTTTAATTATTGAGTGAGCGAATAAAAATTAAATTTTTAAATTCTTAAGCGTTTCCACTACATCGTTTGCATTCCCGGAAATAGAACCGGATAAGATGAAATAAAATACAAGGAAGATAATAACTGCACCGGCAGGATATACCCAAAGGGGAATTGAATTTTTAGAATATTGGATAATACCGTCTTTTGGCTTTGCGTTTGGTGAAATTGCATCAATTGAATTGTACATTTCCGGGTGAAGTTCCATATTCAAATCATCAATCACTCTTCGTAAATTTTCGGGTGATTGGAGCTGATACTTTCCTTTAAAACCTAATGACAAACATAAGTAATATATTTCCAGAACATCTTTGTTATTTGTTGTCCTCAATCTAAGCTCACTTAGATTGGTAAAAAATTCTTCACCAGCATTAAACGTGTCGAATAATTTTATTTGAAGTGGTTCGGAAAGCCAGGTATCTTTTTGATTCCATGAAGAGCTGATAATTGTTTCGTCTAAAAAAGCTACGAGTGCAAATTTAGCTGATTTTATTTTTTCTCCGTCTATTCCTGCAGACCTAGCATCTTTCTCAAACCTTTCAAACATCTCACTGACGCGTAATTTTAGAGAGTTTGCCTCACCGTAGTCGTTTGTTGAGCGAAGTTGAAGAATTAAAATAAAACATTCAGATGAAAAATCAGAAAGGGATTTTCTGTTTTGGGGCTGTTCAGTTAAAACATCCATTTTATCTCACTAAGATTTAATTAGAAAAAATCATTCAAAAAAATCTATTCGATTTACTGAAAGAAGGAAGAATTAAATTTATACAAAAATTCTATTCATTTGGAAGTAATAGAACTAATTCCATTTGTAAAGATTTAAATTCAGAAGCGATAAAAAAAGCAATATTATTTTTAGCCGTAATTTTGTTCCAGAATCTGCCGTCTTTATTAATTTTGAAGTAATGTGCTTTTTCATTTACAGAAATTCCGGCTGGTGGCCTGGCAACATATTCAATTGTAACTCCTTGAATTCCCGCTTGATGAACCGCAAAAATTTCTTCATATGCGGATATCTTAATATTCTTAGATAATTCAGAAACTATTTTCTTTTCCGGAATGTCTCCACTAACAGCCAGGAAAAATTGAGAGCTTAATTGATTAGGTGAAAGTTGTCCAACAAATAGTGTATCAGCTTGTTTTCTTAATTGGATTATTACGTCCCGCCTCGTAAGAGTTTTTTGAACATTCAGCATAGAATTTATTTCTTGCACTATCTGAGAAAAAACTTCTTTAAGCCTCTTATGATCGTAAGAAGGGAATTCGTTGGTTTTTATTCCAAGGTTTGAATATGTTGATAATTGTCCTGCTAAATTTAAAAATAATATATAAAGATTTTCAGGATGAATATTTGTGGAAGTGTAGTAATAATTTAAGAGTGGAATATAAGTATTGACTGTCTGAAGCATTAATAAAATTTCTACCTGGACTAAAGCCAGCTCAGGTTTGCTAATATTTGTCTGACTTCTTAATTCTTTACTTTTTGATATTAAAGTTCCTAAAATTTCGCGAGTATAATTTTTTAAAACTTCTGAACCGGAAATTGAAATAGAAGGAACTATATAATTCTTATCTAAATTATATTTTCCATCCGAAGTTCTGATTATTTCTCCGATTTTTATGAACGAATAATCTTCAAGGGCTTCGTCGCCGAATTTAAACTGAAAATTAGGTTTACTAATTCCTATGGAACGCATGTTTGTGCCGGAATTATAATCAAGTATATCAACATTAGCTATTGAAAATCTTGTATTAAATGAATCGAGAGAATCATCAAGTTTACAGTTGTTCCCCCCGGGGTTTTCCAATGAAATCACCAAGAATACTTCAAGCTTTTCTGATGTGGGAGAGAAGATGTCTTCAAAATTTCTACTTTTAGGAAGCGGATCATTATTGGGCATATCAAAGAATAAACCATCCGGCATAATACCGCTGCACTCAACGAGGTTAAAAGCACCTCCTGCCAATGCAGCTAAATCAATTTGGATATTATTTAATCCCCAAAAATTTGAGTTCAGTAAATTTATTCTTGAGTTAAGATAATACTGATTATATCTGTCCGCCTGTTGAAAATGGTGCGGATCGAGTTTCATCCCTTCGTACCAAACTACTTTCTGAATTTTCATTTATAAATTATCTCCGGTTTAAACGAATTCAACAAAAATTTAAAGTGCATATTATTCTGATTTTTTAACAGATAAGGAATTTTGGTGAATGGTTATACTTAGATTTTCAAGATCCGAATTCACCGGTATAATTTCTTTCCACCCGTCTTTTAACGGTGAATAAAAATTTCCAATAACTCCTAAGTACAATGTTTCATTGGTTATTTTAAGATCCTTAATCATAAATGATTCATTGGGTATCATGGTTTTTTCGAATTTAGTATTTGGTATTAAATCTCCAGCTAAAATTTCTTCAGGGTTTCTTGATAAGGACTCAAAACTTGCGTGCAAAAATTTATCAGAATTTTTTAGCTGATATATGTTCAAAACTAATGCATTATTTTCATTGCTGTTTTCATCGCATTTAAGCGAGACATCTACTGTCTGCAATCCGCTGCTACAGCCTGCAATTATTAAAATTAAAAAAATTGAGAAAAATAATAATGATTTTACCATTATGGCTCCGTACTGAAAATTTTTAATATTCATTGTCTGATTTATGATTTGAAAGAATTCTTTTTTGGTATCCCTTCATAAAAAAAGGCCTGAAATATTTCTTCTCAACGTGATATGGATCCGAAATATATTTTTGATAATTCTCTTTTAACATTTCCAATATTTTGGTTTTCTGCGTAAACGGCAGAAGTTTACCAATATCAATTGCTTGAGGTGGATTTTTTGCCGCCATTTCTTTTTCAATTAAATCAGGACTTAAGCTCTCAAGCAGTGTTTTACTTCCCTCAGTAATAGACATTCTATATCCTTCTAGTAAACCAATTTGATGAGCCAGCAATTTTTCTGTTTCTTCCTTAAGTAGTCCGAGCCTTTTTTTCTCTTCTTCGGAATTGATAGCAGGACTGAATAAATACTCTTTTAATTCATTCAATGATCCTAAAGGAATTATATGATAAATAGTGACACCAAAAAATTCCTGTCTAAATTGAAGGTATCCTGCTAACAATTTGCTAAATGCATCTAAAAGTGTATCAGTAATATCGGAAAAATGAGAGTTTAATGAATACTCTTGAGAAATTTTAAAAGAATCATCTTTTTCAATAGCCTGAGGGTCTTTAATTTGTGGCTCTTGAATTTTAATATCTACTTTGTCTTCTTGTGTAGGTTTTTGTGAATTAAATTGTTGTTCTAAAAAATTTTCAGTGAAAAATTCAGCTAAAATTTTGTTTACTTCATTTTTTTCAAGCAAGTTAAAATTTTGAAGGATTGAAAATCTTAACATCTCAGCTTTTCTTGGTGAAATATCTTCAGAATATTTTTGGGCAATTGATTTGAGGTTTTCAGATATAACCGAAAACTCTTCGGAAAATGGTGCAGAATATACCATAGTTTTCTGATCATCGTCTGAGATTATTTCTTTCTCAATTATTATCAAAACTTCTAATTCATATTCACCCAATTTAATTTTGTCTCCGGATTGTATGGCATTTTCTTCATTTGGTTCTAGTCTATTCTCATTAAGATACGTGAAGTTTTGAGATTCAAGATCAATTAATTGTAAAATTCCTTCAGTGTCAACTATTTTTGCGTGTCTTCTAGATATTACTTTAAATGGATCTGGAAGAATAATGTCATTCTTTTCGTCTCTTCCGATAGAAATTGGAAATTTATTAAAATCCAATTGTTGGGTATAAGAGGAATCAGATACTTTTGTAACAAATATTTTTAAATTCATTTGAACACTATGTTATTTTTAAATTGCTTGGTGTCTTAGATATGGCTTCGCTTAATCACTCCCAGTTAATAGATGCATATTAAATTATTATAATAAATATGTATTTCATATCTATTGTTTAATAATCTTTAATAAGAATTTTAGCGAAACCCCTTTTTTACATAATTTAATCAGTTAAATAAGCATTTGTATATTGACGAGATATATCGAAGATATAATCCCCATATTAGTTTAATTTTAAAAATATAATTCATAACTAATAATCAAAGTCGGACGAGCTGAAAAAAGAAAGCGAATATCGGTTAATTATCCGCAAAGAAATTAAATAAATGATAATTTATTGTCAACTGTTCAAATTGACTATTTATTAACTTTACATTAACTATTGATTTCATGTGATTAGTTTCTATTATCAATAATAGTTACTAATGAAATGGAGTAGGGCTTTTAAGTACGGCAATGTTAGCATTATCGTGTCTATCGGGGTACAGCTCTTAGTCTTTGTAAATATAAAAAGGACAAAGACTTTCTTCATTCTCAATAGCTATTTTTTTATTTTTATAAATAAGTAAAGCATTTCAATTTGCCTTTAAAAAATTATATATAATTGGAATAACTATTAAAGATTGATTACGTTTAAAAGTTGTTCTACAAATTTTCAGTTTTATTGAACTGAGTTCTTTGGAAGGGAAAATAATGTATACAGGAATATTATTTGTACTATTAGCAATAGCCGTACTAATTTTATTTAATGGGGTGAAGAATAAAAATAAAGTTAAAATAATTTTAGGGGTTATTGCGGGATTGGCCGCCGTTGGCCTTTTCTGGTTTATGGGATTTTGGGGAGAAGCATTATGGTTTAAAGCTTTAGGATATAGCAGCCGCTTCTGGCTTGAAATATTTTATAGCATAACATTTGGAATGGTTGGAGCGCTGGTTGCATTTGGAGGCATATATTTCTTGACTTTTACTATGCCAAAATCAGTTAAATATGCTAAGTGGATTTCTATTGCAATTGCTACATTTTCAGGGGCCACATGGGGATACACCAATTGGGACGTACTCCTGAGATTTTGGGATAAAGTTTCAACAGTTTTAGTGGATCCGATTTTTGGTAAAAGCGTTGGGTTTTATCTTTTTACATTACCGTTCCTTGATACTATTTATATTTTGTTTTTCACTATTTCTTTCATAGGCTTTGGGGCTTCCATAATTGTTACTTTCGTAGGAATAAATCCTCAAGGTATTTTCTTTTACATTCCGCCTTCTGCATCTGAAGCGACACAAAAGCTTCATAAAACTCTTTACATAAATGCCTCAGTGCTTCTTTTAGTTCTTGCGTTTGGAAAATTTTTAAATAAGTATCATTTAATGTATTCAAATAGTGGCGTTGTTTTCGGTCCGGGATGGACGGATACAACGATTCTCATTCCTGTTTATAACATTATTATTGTAATAATGATTTTAACAAGCATTCTAATTCTTATTCCATCCTTAAGAAATAAATACAAAAATTTGTTCAGCATGTTCAGATTAACACCCTCAAATTCACCAATATTTATTTTAATCAGTACTGCAGCTTTGCTGATTTTAATATGGTTCATAGGTCTTACTGCCGTCCCCAGCTTGTTCGAAAGATTTATGGTTAAGCCTAATGAAATTACGTATGAACGTCCATATATATTGAATAACATTAAATTCACTCAACATGGTTTCGGATTAGATAAAGTTGAAAATAAAGAATTTCGTGAGAATGGAAACTTTACAATAAATACGGTTCAAAATAATCCCGGTATATTTAATAATATAAGGCTGTGGGATTGGCGCGCGCTGGAGGCAACTTACCGTCAATTCCAAGAACTTAGACTTTATTACCAATTTTCAAGTGTAAATTTGGATAGATACTATGTTGACGGCAGCTTTCGCCAGGTTATGGTTTCGGCAAGGGAAATGAATATTAATAATCTTCCTAAGCAAAGCCAGACTTTTGTGAATAAACGTTTTCAGTATACTCACGGCTATGGAATTACAATGGCAACTGTAAATGAATTCACATCTCAAGGGCTTCCGCACTTACTTATAAAAGATATACCAACTGCAAGTGAAGATTCTTCACTTATTGTAAGGCAGCCGCAAATTTATTACGGTGAATTAACAAATACTCCAGCAGTAGTTAATACGAAACAGAAAGAATTTGATTACCCAAATGGTAACGAAAATGTTTATACAAGATATAATGGCAAAGGCGGAGTTCGGATAAATAGTCTGTGGAGAAAATTTTTATTCAGTTGGAAATATGATGGGACACAATTATTATTTTCAGACTATCCAACAGACAGCAGCCGTATTATGTTTCATCGACAAATAGAAGAACGGGTAAAGCTTCTGGCTCCATTTCTGAAATTTGATAACAACCCCTACATCGTTTTAGATAAAGGAAAGCTTTACTGGATAATAGATGCTTATACAACTTCCGATTATTATCCTTACAGTGAGCCATTCACATCGGACGAAGCTATTGGATATAAAGAAGGGAATAATGAAAGGAGTTTATCTGGTAGCGTAAGTGAAATTTTTAACGGGGCAAATTATATTAGAAATTCAGTTAAAGTTGTGGTTAATGCATTCAACGGTTCTGTGGATTTTTATATTATTGACAAGAAAGACCCTATTGTAAAAACATGGAGTAAAATTTATCCAGGATTATTTAAGCCGATTTCGGAAATGACAAAAGGTTTGCTTGCGCATATAAGGTATCCTCAGGATATGCTGTTAACGCAAGGATTGGTTTATGAAAAATATCATATGACTGATCCGACTGTATTTTATAATCAGGAAGATATTTGGGTAAGAGCGACCGAAAAATACTACAATAACATTCAGCCTGTGGAACCATATTATATCGTTTGGCAGCTGCCAGGTTCGGATAAACCAAGATTTTCGCTCATACTTCCGTTCACTCCAAAGAATAGGCAGGTACTAATTGGCTGGATTGCTGGAATGTGTGACCCAGATAATTACGGCAAATTAATAACTTACCAATTCCCTAAAGGTAAAATGATCACCGGCCCACAGCAAGTTGAAACGAAGATTGACCAGGATAGTTTTTTATCGGGCCAGCTTACATTGTGGGACCAAAGAGGTTCTAATGTAATTCGTGGCAATGTACTTGCCATACCGGTTGCTAATACTTTATTTTATGTTGAACCTATTTATCTCCAGGCAGAAACAGCAGCATACCCGGAATTGAGACTTGTTGTTGTAATGCACGGAGATGATATGAGCTATGCTGAAACTTTCGATAAAGCCTTGGCGAAATTTTTTAATGCTTCGATAGATAATAATGTGGTTTCACAGCAGGTTTCAACATCATCGCAAAATAATACTCCATATAGAAGTTTGATTAAGCAGGCTAATGATGCATTCAATAATTATTTAAAATATTCAGGACAAAAGAAATTTCCGGATGCCGCAAAGGAACTAGAAAAATTACAGGAATCATTAAATAAACTCTCAAGTGATACGAATAAAGTTAAATAATGAATTAAGTTAGTATAAATTTGTAGTTTATTTTGATTCGTAAAACAATTGCTGGGACAAAGCGATCATTACTGTTTAACTTTATTGAAATTTGAATTTAAGAAAGTAAGCCTGTTTCTTTTATTTATGTAAATTCATTTTTATAGCAATAATTATTTTTTAAAAAAATTATTTACTAATAAAAATAATTTTAAAATTTCTCCGGAAGGATTTTCCTAACTAAACCCTTATGATTTAAACATTTATCTTCTATTAACTGAAATTATATGTTATTCAGTTTCACCTTTTTTTTAGCTATAATGATTAAAGTAAAATTTTTGTGATTAAAAACATTTGAATTATCGGTTAAAATAAGTTAGTTTAAGTTAAACGTTTAACCAAAATTAACTAATAAAGCCTATCGAATGTCAATTACAATTAAAGATGTTGCAAAAAAAGCAAATGTCTCTGCTGCGACAGTCTCGCTAGTTGTAAATGATCATAAACGCATTTCCGAACAAACCAAAACAAAAGTTAATAGAGCAATAAAGGAGTTAAACTATTATCCTTCGCGCGCTGCACGGGGATTGGTTTCAAAAAAAACCGGAAACATAGGCTTCATTTTAACTGAAGACCACTTTATTAGATCAGAACC
>CAZRMA010000154.1:0-8520 GCA_964600655.1 uncultured Ignavibacteriaceae bacterium | reverse complement strand
TATGTCGGCATTGTCGCATGGAATAAACTGGCAGAAAGCTGCCGCGATAGATTGAGAAAAGGTTCCGCTGTTTTAGTTGATGGCGAGTTGCAAAGCAGAAGCTGGAAATCTGAAGATGGTCAGAACAGAAGTATCGTTGAAATTAAAGCAAGAAGAATACAGTTTCTTAATAGAATTAATAGAACAAACGGCACTAATGAAGACAATCATAATGCCTCTGAAGATAATAGTGAAGGCGTTGATTATTCGGAAGATTCATTCGATAAATTTCTATCAAACGAAGAATCAGATTTATTAAAGTAATTTAGGTGAAGAATGAAAAAAGAAATTAGAACTAAAAAAGTTTGTAGATTTACTCAGAACAATGTTAAATACATTGACTATAAAGATGTTAAGCTTTTACAGAGATATACAACGGAACAGGGCAAAATAATTCCTAAGAGAATAACCGGAACAGCTTCAAAATACCAGAGGGAATTATCTATTGCAATTAAACGAGCGAGACATATGGCGCTTTTACCATATGTATCCGATACAGTTCGATAATAAGTTATTTAGAGGAAATAATGAAAGTAATATTAAGACAAAACTTTGAAAACCTTGGTCAGGTTGGGGATGTAGTTGACGTAAAAAATGGTTATGCAAGAAATTTTTTAATCCCCCGTAAATATGCATATGCTGCTTTACATGGCAACGTTATGGCATTGGAAGAGGAGAAAAAAAATCTTGCAAAAAAACAACAGCAGGAATTAACTTCCGCCGAGGCACTTTCAGCTGAGCTTGAAAAAGTTTCTGTTACTATTCCCGTTCAAGTTGGTGAAGAAGATAAAATATTCGGTTCCGTCACTTCTCAAATGATTGCAGATGCATTAAAAGAAAAAGGGCATGAAATCGACAGAAGAAAAATTGAAATCGAAGAAACAATAAAATCACTTGGAATTTATGAAATAAACATAAAGCTGCATGCAAGTGTAAACGCTAAAATTAAAGTTTGGGTTGTTAGGGAATAATGTAAATTTTGAAGTAATAAAAAAGGAAAGCAATTGCTTTCCTTTTTTTATTTTAAAAACTGTGTGAAGATATTTGTACTATCGAACTTTTATTTGTTTAGTATTTACAAGTCTAGCGATTTCTGAAGTACCGCTTTTAGCAATATTTTTTATTGCTTTCGCTGATAGTTTTACAGTTACAAATCGATTCAATTCTTGAACCCAAATTCTCTTTTTCTGCAGATTAGGTAAAAATCTTCTTTTGCTTCTATTGTGAGCATGAGAAACATTATTTCCTGTTAAAGGACCAATTCCTGTAACCTCGCATTTTCTTGACATAAAGTCTCCTTACTCTAAACCTTATTTTTTAATAATGAACAACAAATATAATAAATTTGTCATGAATATATGAAATGAAATTAAAAAAAAATTGTGTGATTTATAAACCATTTTACAACTTTTTAGAAGACAACCATTGACAATTATCTTTTGATTTATATCTTATTAGTGCGAGCTTAATTAATTAACATAATAATTAAGGAGCGGTTTCTATCCAAACATTCCTTATTCAGCTCATCAAAATTCATTTTATAAATAGACCGATTGAAAGGAGTTAGGCAATGGAGTATTTTGAACTTCATTCAGAAACACCTCAACTTCGCTTTATTAATAAGGCAGTTGAAACATTAAAAAATGGAGGAGTAATAATCTATCCCACCGATACAGTTTATGGTATCGGGTGTGACATTTTTAATAAAGAAGCTCTAGAAAGAATCTTTAGAATAAAAAATGATAATAAGCTTTTTAGTTTTGTTTGCAGTGATTTGAAGGATATCGCCAAATATGCTAAAGTCTCGGATTACGCATACCGTATGATGAAGCATCTTTTACCTGGACCATACACTTTCATTTTGCCGGCAGCTAAGTTAGTTCCCAAAACATTATGGAGTAAAAGAAAAACAGTAGGAATAAGAGTTCCGAATCATGCTATTACACTAAAATTAGTTCAAGAACTTGGGAACCCTATTATCAGTACAAGTGCAACCAATGGCAGTGGTGGAATAGTTATGAATCCCATAGAAATTAGAAGTGTTTTTAATAATCAAGTTGATTTAATGTTGTCGGCTGGGAATTTAAGCGGGCAGCCTTCAAGTGTTATTGATTTGAGTGATACAACTCCCGAGATATTAAGAGAAGGAGCGGGGGATGTAAGTTTATTTGTATAAATCGATAAATAATTCTATTAAACTTTAAGCCGGTAAAAAAATTACCGGCTATTTTTTTGTTTTCTATAAACATTAGTAGAAGATGCTTGAGCAGATGGGGTAACTATAATTTCATTTATGTTAACATGTGGGGGTCTAGTAGCACAGAATAAAATAGAATTAGCGATATCAACAGCCTTAAGTGGTTTTAATCCGGCATAAACATTTTTAGCCCGGTTTTTATCTCCCGAAAATCTTACGATGCTAAATTCGGTTTCAACCAATCCAGGATCCACACTGCTAACTTTTATATTCTTATCGAGTACGTCTAACCTTATTGATTGACTGAGGGCTTTTTCTGCAAATTTAGTTGCACAATAAACATTCCCGTTAAGATAGACTTCATGCCCCGCCGTTGAGCCGATATTAATGATATGCCCCTTTTTTCTTTTCACCATTAAAGGAAGAATTTGTCTTGTTATGAATAACAAACCTTTAATATTGGTATCTATCATTTCTTCCCATTCATTTGTATCACCTTCATATACTTTTGAAAAACCTCTTGCCAGGCCAGCATTATTAATAAGAACATCAATACTCTTCCATTGCTTCTCAAGTGAAGAAATATTGTTTTTAACATCATCAAGACTTCTTACATCCAACTGCAAAGTTTTAATTTTAATTTTATATTTTTTTGTAAGAGTTTTTGATAGCTCATTTAATTTTTCAATTCTTCTTGCTGCGAGGATGAGATTTGATTTTTCACCGGCAAAAACTTCTGCACATGCTTTTCCAATTCCAGATGAGGCGCCTGTAATAAATACAATTTTATTTTTTAATGAACTCATTTCAATCCTTTTTAGTTTTAATTATATATTAAACGAATAATTAACGTTCAATCCAACTCGTTCTTTTAGTCGCGAAGTCTGGAGAAATAACTTCGTAAGCATATTTCTTTTCAGTTACATCCTGCCAACTGCTGTCATCCGATTTAGTTAGCCAATTGTTATTTTTGCCCGTCATAATTTTTAGTGTGTCATTTCCAGAAATAATCTGTGAGATGATATTTATCCCAGCAGCTCCATTAGTATTAAAGTTTTCACACTGCACTGAAATTGTATTTTCTCCTTTTTTCAAATATTTTTTTATGTCAAGAAATTTAATCCGCTTATAATCAACTGAAAGTGAACCGGATCGTCTTGCAAAAACCTTATCTATATATTTGTCATTTATATAAAGTTTAGCATAAGAATCTGCAAGTAATTGCAAATAAGCTTTTTCTGGAGATTTATTGAGCTGAAACTCAGTTTTAAACTCTGCTTTATCAGCATATGATGAATCTGATTTTTGGAAATAAATCCATTTACTTTCAATCAGTGGTGAAGGAAGAGTTGATAAATTCTTCTTTAGTAAAGTATTAGTCTCACTAAAGTATGCACTCAGTCTTTTAAATTTATCCTGGATAAGATTTAAATTAGCTTCTTTGTAATAACGAAGCCAGAGCTTTGTAAAATCTTTTTCAAGTTGATTTATTGATTTAATATTTTGATCTACTAAATCAATTAATTTGGAACGATGATTATTAACAAATAAGCTGTCGTGTAATTTTTCTTGTGTCTGAATTTTTAATGAATACCAATCATTAAGATTTACAATAAATTTCAATAGATCAAAATGATCTTTATTCTTTAATGCTTCATTTTTCAATTTTTCAATTTGAGCAGATAAATCAGAATTTGACCAATTATCCCAAGTAAGTTTTCCAACCTCATCTATTTGAGGGGCCCACCAAGCAGGCCGCCTGAAGTTTAATAGCGGGTGCCTCCAGACTTCATGCCACAACATTTGATTTAAGGGGTCGCTTAATGTCTTATATAAATCAGTAAACTTCGGGTCTTTCACTCCAAAAAAATCATAAAAATAATTTTTACTAAAGATTGAAATATCACTTCCTTGATAATTCCAAGCACATTGTGCTGACCACGCGTAATCAAATAAAATTAATTCTTTAAATGTTTCAGCACCATAATCTCCCCAATTTGAATTTATCATTCCGGAGGCATTGTTCTCAAGTCCTGATTTAATAAAATATTTTATATTTGGTAATGCATTTATGTTAGCGGGGAAAGGGGTTAGAAAGTTCCAGCTTGCAGGTGATACATAATACTTAAAACCTTCATTATGAAATTTTTTTGCAGAAGGATAATCAGATTCAGCCCTGTAATGCCAATCGACTACAATAATGTCTTTTGGAATTTTTGAAAGTATTTCAGGATGTTTAAGTATTATATCTCCATACATTAGCACAGTTTTACCGTACTTTTTACAAATGTTATATACTTTTTTATAGTGGTTTGCATGCACAGTAGCAATGTCTGATTCGTCAACCAAATATTTGCTGGCACCTAAACCAACATCATAGCTTTCATCAGCACCCATATGAAAATATTTTGATGGAAATAAATCGAATACTTCCTTAAGCATATTTTCTAAAAAGATATATGTTGAATCATTTGAAACATTCAATGACGCCGCACCTGGAAATTCGGCATACTTTAAAAATTTCTCTTGAGAAAGAATATTTTCATAATGCCCTAGAGTTTGAAAAATAGGAACAACTTCCACAAAATGTTTTTTTGCATAAGAAACCAATTCTTTGACTTCATGTTTTGTTAATCTCCCGCGGTTTTCACCGATGGATGGATAGGCGTCAAATTGCAGCATGTCTTCCATATAAGGCATATAAGTATTCATTTTGTACCGGGAGATAAAATCTATTATCCTTTTAAAGTTCTTCATTGTGGAAACCTGCCCGCGGCTGATGTCATCAGAAACACCGCGAATTGTTAGATCGGGCCAATCTACTATTTGCAGTGTTTGTACTTTTTTATTTTTAGATTTTTCAATTAACTGGATTAAGCTCATTGTTCCATAATATATAGCTTTAGCAGATTTTGCTTTAATCGTAATTTTATTTTTTGAAATATTTAATTCGTATCCTTCGTCATTATGCAAAGGAATTTCTTTATTAAGAAAACTTGTTACTTGTAAATTAATATCTCCTAATTTATCTGTTGTTATATTGGAATTAATATTTAATGAATTTTTTAGTGCAGATTTTATTTCATCAGCAGAAGTTTTTAACTCTTCATCATCTTTTACATTAATTGAGATAACAGTTTTATCTTTAATTTGATAATTATCATTTCCTAAAATTATCTGCTGTGGGGAAGGGACTATTGGGATGCTTGAGGTTTGTGAAAAACTATCTTTTAAAAAAATTGACATAATTAATAGAATTAGTATTGTACTTTTCATAAAAATATTTCCGGATGGTAAATAAATTATTTTTATGTTTTTAAGTTAATCATATTTTAAAATATATTTAAACGTTGTTTGCAATTTATTGAAAGGGGGTTGAAAAGTATGATAGCTAATTTCAAAAGATTCCCGGAATTGTAGTCTTGCATTTTTTGCACATCCCGTTTTTAATATTGTTTGTGAGAACAGAATGCCAGTCTCTTTCAATTAATTTTGAACCGCAATTTGGACAATATGTGGTTTGCCCTTCATCATGATGTATATTCCCAACATAACAAAAATTTATTCCTAAATTTATGGCGATATCTCTTGCTTGCAGCAATGTTGATGTGGGAGTTTTAGGTTTGTCAGTCATCTTAAAATCTGGATGAAACGCAGTAAAGTGAAGTGGAACATCACTTCCTAAATTTTGTAGTATCCAATCACATTCATTTTTTATTTCTTCGGGCGAATCATTTTCACCCGGTATTAGTAAAGTTGTAATTTCAAACCACACATTGGTTTCATGTTTAAGCCAAATTAACGTTTCAAGAACATCTTTTAAGTGGGAATACGTTATTTTATTATAAAACCTTTCGGTAAATCCCTTCAGGTCTACATTTGCAGCATCAATATATTTGTAAACTTCTTTGCGGGCATTTTTATCTATGTAGCCGGCAGTAACCATAACCGAATTAATTCCTTTGTCGCGCGCAATCTCAGAAATATCAATTACATATTCGCCGAATATGGTTGGATCGTTATATGTAAAGGCAATTGACGGCGAATTATAAATTTGAGCAAGTTTAACAACTTCTTCTGGGGATGCGGCAATAGAATTTTCATCATCTAGCTTTGCTTTACTAATCGACCAATTTTGACAAAACTTACATCCAAGGTTGCATCCGGCAGTACCAAAGCTTAATACATTTGAACCGGGGTAGAAATGATTTAAAGGTTTTTTTTCAATTGGGTCAACTGCAAAACCGGTTGGCCTGCCGTAGCCAATTGTGTATAGTTTTCCGTTGTGATTTTGCCTGATGTAGCAGAAGCCTGGCTGGCCTTCTCCAATTTTACAGTAACGCGGACAAAGAGTACATAAAATTTTATTTTTCTCAACTGGTTGCCACCACTTTGCTACAATACCATCCGGCTGGTTATTTTTTATCTGATTCATATGCAAAAATCTCTTTCGGAAACCAAGGATATTATTAAGCAAGTTAGGCTAAATAAGCAAGTCTAAACTGCTTTATGACATAAAATTATTTTTATTCATATAGATCGTTTATATCTGCTTTATCAAGTTCAACTAAGAACCCGGCAATTTTTTCCGTGATATGATTAAGAAATTTTTTGCCTTTTTTCGCGGTTGCCTTTTTAGGATTTCCAACTCCGGTGTCTTCTGATATTTTCGTCCATTGACGCTGCGCAGAAACCCATCCTTCTTTCAAGCCAGTTGGTTTAAATTTCTTTTCTTTTCCCGGTCCAGCTTCATCCAAGGGAAGCACCAACTCAGGAGCTACTTCAAGCAGAATACTTGTTTCCAATTCACCGGCATGGTCTCCAGGTTCATCAAAGAACTTTTTGTTGTCCGTCATCCTATAAAAATTAATTACACAAATAAAAAAGTTGGGAATTTTAAGATGAATTTCTCTTATCATTTGTTTGAAATCATTTCCGCCGTGAGAATTAATTATTATAAGCCTGTCAAATCCTTGATGCTTTAATGAATAAACAATATCATATAAAATTGCAGCTTGAGTGCTTGGATTAATATTAATACACAATTTTATATCAAGCTGTCCGGTATTAACACCGAAAGGAACTGCAGGAAGCACAATAACTTTTGCTCCTTTTTCATTGGCAATTTTTGCAGCTTCAGCGGAAATATGTTCGGCTTCAATTATGTCTGTGGAATAGGGGAGATGATAATTATGTGCTTCTGTTGCGCCCCAGGGAAGTATGATTACATTGAAATTATTTTTTGAAACATATTTCCAGTTAGTTTCTGCTAATACATGATTTCTAATTTTCATAAACATTAATCCAAAATTAAATTACTTCAAACTTCAACCAATTAACTCTGTTCTTTTCAGAATACGGTGCCCCTGCTGTATAAACAACAATATCACCTTCTTTAACTAGCTCATTTTCAACGATTAATTTTTTTGCTTTATCAATGATGAGATTTTCTTTTTTAAGATCTTCCAGGAAAACTGAAATAACTCCCCAGCGCAAACAAAGCCGGTTCATTGTTTCGAAGCTGTCGGAGAGTGCAATTATTTTTGCATTGGGCCTAAACTTAGCGAGATTAACTGCTGTTCTTCCTTTGGATGTAAAAGCTACAATAGCAGCGGCATTAATCTGCTTACTCATTTCTGTTACGGCTCTTCCCACAGCATCAAATAGATTTTCTTCAATGCTAACAGGAATCTTGAAATCCGTATGCTTTGCTTCAGGAATATGAATTTCAGCATTTTTAATTATGTCGTTCATAATATGAACTGCTTTGTAAGGGTATTTCCCTACAGAGGTCTCTCCACTTAGCATAACTACATCAGTTCCATCCCATACTGCATTTGCAACATCCGATGCCTCCGCTCTGGTTGGAATAGGATTATGGATCATTGATTCAAGCATTTGCGTAGCGGTAATTACTAACTTGCCCACCGAGTTGCATTTTTTAATAATTTGTTTTTGAATTATTGGAACGTCTTGGGGCGGCAGCTCAACTCCCAAATCTCCCCGAGCTACCATAATTCCATCCGCAGTTTCAAGTATTCTATCAAAGTCATCAACTGCTTCTTTCTTTTCTATCTTTGCAATTATAGGGATTGAAAAATTTCTTTCTTGAAGCCAGTTTCTTAAGGATGTAATATCATTTGCTGATCTGACGAATGAAAGTGCTATATAATCGATTCGGTGCTTTAAGGCGAATTCCAAATCTCGATAATCTTTTTCAGTAACAGAAGGAGTTGATAATTCCATTCCAGGTAAATTCATACCTTTTTTAGGATGAAGAACCC
>CAZRMA010000153.1:3262-8579 GCA_964600655.1 uncultured Ignavibacteriaceae bacterium | reverse complement strand
GACAATGAAAGTGTCAGTCAGAGCCCGGTCGAAGCATGAAGGACATGACTGACAACCGAACGTTATATAGTGTTTTGTCATAACATATGAACCCCTCCTTTGTCCTCCCCTTTATCAAAGGGGAGGGTTGAAACCCTTCTTAATATTTCTAATATTAATTTATAACAATTTTTACCAATAGTTTTATCAATTTAAACTAGTTAATAAATCCTTGTAATTAATATCTCAATTAATATTTTAATGGCTTGAGAGAATGCATAAAATAGTACTAATTATTAGATAGAATTATTAATGCAAGGTCATAAGGCCGTCCTCCCCATTAACAAAGGGGAGGAACGAGGTGGGGTTCCAATAAGGTTAAAAATGTTTGACCATATATTAGTTTTCAGTGATAATATTTTCTTTTGTATTAAACATCGAATTAAATATATGTGCAATAATTATTGTAACCACACACCCAATAACATTAAACCATAAATATGGAATCGGTGTGAATAGATAGCAGGCAATTACAACCAACTCAGCAATAAGTGCGGAATAAAAAGTTGCACTGCCCGTTATTTTTTTGAAGTAGAATGCAATTAAAAATATTCCCAGTATGGTTCCATAAAAAAGTGATCCTAAAATATTTACTGCTTCTATCAAAGTTCCAAGTCTATTAGCAAATAAAGCAAAACCAATGGCATAAAATCCCCAAAAGACTGTAGCCAATTTCGATACCATTATATATTGCTTTTCACTTGCTTTGGGATTGATTAATCTTTTGTAAATGTCGATGACCGTTGTTGAAGCAAGCGCGTTTAATTCTGCAGATGATGATGACATTGAAGCTGAAAGTATTGCTGCAAGCACAAGCCCTATTAGACCAGCCGGTAATATTGTGATTACAAAAGTTAGAAAAATATAATTTGAATCGTTTGTATCTGCACCAGGATCGGCTTTTGTTATTAAGCCGGCTGCTTCCTTTTTAAGATCGAGTTCTTGCTTTCTTGATTTTTGAACCTCAGATAAAGCGGCGCTGTATTTTGAATTATCGCCTGAATGTTCGGCATCAAGCATTTCTCTTAATTTATTTTGCTTTTCCTGATGAACCTCAGCATACTCACGCTCAAGATTCTTATAATCTTCAGTGTAAATGCTATTTTTAATATTAGCTGTTTCAACCGGATTAAAATTTAAAGGCGGGATTGCAAACTGATAGAATACGAATACCATTGCGCCGAGAAATAGTATGCTGAATTGCATAGGAATTTTTACTATCCCGTTTGCGAGCAATCCAATCCGGCTTTGAGCAACTGAACTGCCGGTTAAATATCTTTGAACCTGCGATTGATCGGTTCCGAAATATGACAGAGCAAGAAATGTTCCGCCTATAAGTCCAGACCAAAAAGTATATCTGTCCTTAAAATCAAAATCGAATGTAATAACATTCAGCTTACCCATCTTGCCCGCAATTTTGGTTGCGTCAAGAAATGAAATATCACCCGGCAGTGAATGGATGATCATAAAAAATGCACAGAACATTCCGAATGTTATAATTATCATTTGAAGAAAGTGGGTTTTATTTACCGCATCTGTTCCGCCGACAGTGGTATATATTATAACGATGAAACCTTGAATCAAAATTGTAAGTTCTAAATTCCATCCCAGCAGCACTGAAATTATAAGTGAGGGGGCTAATATTGTAAAACCAGCTCCAAGCCCGCGTTGAATTAAAAATAAAACACTCCCGAGAATTCTATTTTTTAAATCAAACCTTTGCTCTAAATATTCATAAGCTGTATAAACATTCAAGCGATGAAAAATTGGAACTGCTGTTACCGACAGTATTATCATTGCGATTGGAAGTCCAAGATAGAATTGCAGAAACTGCATTCCATCTGTGTATGCTTGGCCTGGTGTGGAAAGAAATGTTATTGCACTTGCCTGCGTAGCCATTATAGATATTGTAACCATATACCATGGGGCATTTCTGTTTGCGAGAAGATAACCTTTTATATCTTTTTTGCCTCGCGTTTTCCAAATGCCGTATATGACTACAAATGAAAGAAAAGAAATAAGAACTAACCAGTCAATTAAACTCATTTGATCCGGTGTTTAATCAAAAAATATAAGGCAATTGATGCTGCAATAACTTTTATACTTAAATTATACATTATAAGTAAGACAAACTAGAAAACGTCACACTGAGTGTGTCGAAGTGTGAAGTTCATTCCGCTTGTCATACTTTGATAAACCTGTCTGCCGATAGAGCGTGTTGTAGAAGTCTTATTTTGTCAGTCTGAGCCTGTCGAAGACTATGTTTTCAGAAACGATTCACATTTCGACAAGCTCAATGTGACATTGAAATTAGTTCTGCAACACGCTCGACAGCCACACTCAGTAGATTATAAATCCTCTAATACGAAATTTGTGTTTAACTAAAAATTTTCGTAAAAATATAATATATAACTACTTGGAAAATCAAAAAACCAAATACTATCGAATACAATTGTTTCCAACTTGATAATATTGGTGGTTTTTCATCCAATACGATTTCTTTTTTAATTTGAGTGCTGTTCATTATATCTTCCTGCTGAAATCATATTCGCAAAAATTCTATAGGCTCCAGGTACGCCCGCCGGAAGTTCCCGAAACCAAACATAACCGGTATACATAAAGATGCCTTTGCCGTAATGTGTAAACAGCATTCCGCCTTTCAAATCATTTTCACCCGGATCATGTCCATAAAAAATTGGCTGATATTTATCATCCCATTTATTTGCAAAATATAAACCTCTTTCCTGAATCCAATTATTAAAATCGTTTTTAGTAATCTTGTTTGGAAAATTCAGCAGCTGCTGATTTGGATCAACAAAATTAATTTCAGCAGTTTCATCTGAAATTCTATCTCGACTAAGAGTCAAAGGGTAAGGCCCAATTTCGTTTACCTGTAAATCACGCGGACGGCAGTACTGAACGATTAATGTTCCTCCATTCTTTACAAATTCCATTAATTTCGGCTGATAATATTTTAATTGCTGATTAGTATTATAAGCTCTGATTCCTGTAATTATCACATCAAATTTTGAGAAATTCATTTCATCAAGAGCAGTATTATCAAGCAATGTTACTTTATACCCCATATTTCTTAAACAGTTAGGAATTTCATCTCCCGAACCCATTATGTAACCGATATTGTCAGCAAATTTTTTAATATCTAGACGGACCAGCTTAACTTCACTTTCAGGAAAATACACTTCAGGTTTTATATGAGGATATGAAATTTCAACCAGCTCTTTGCTGTATTCTTTTCCATTAATATTCAAAATTATTTTTGCAGTTGATTCATTTTGATCGCTCGGCGGAGTGATATTAAAAGTTACACTCTGTTCGTCATATTTATTTTTAATTGAAAATTCAATTTCAGAGGGAGTAACTTTCCATCCATCTGTAATTTGAATGTGAACCTTTCCATTAACATCAGGCGAATCACTTTTTAATTTAATTTGAATTTCTTTTGAACTGTCATCAGGAAAAATCATTACTCCATTAATTATATTCGCTGTAACAGGCGGACGAATTTCAAATGGCCTATGCTTTTCACCATCTACATGGTCATTCCATTTATAAATTAATGGTAAAGTATACTCTAATTCCCTCCCTTCGCAGTCTACATAAAAATTAACAGGAATTGCGGGAGGGTTTTCAGCTAAACCAATTAATTGCTGATCTTCAACGTTAAATAAACCTTCCGAATGTTTATTGACCAGCCAATATGGCTGTGAAATTGGATACGATGCCGGGATTTGAATTGAACTTTCAATATTTACAGGCTCATTGTTTTTCAATAATGAATTTTCTGTTGTATTTGTACCAATACTAGGAAATTCAATTCTTACTAATTTGAAATTTTGATTTGACCTATTTACGAAAGAGGATTGTATCTTTACTATATCCCCGGGAGATGCAGAGTAATCATCTGCCGTTGTTTCAATATACATTCCCGCACATGATCTAATTATTTCCAGAAGCTCTTTCTTTTTTAAATCGACCCAATAATTATTCTTGATTTTATTCATCTCATCATAAACCTCTAATAACTTTTTTATTGAAGAAGCAGGCTGATCAGGATTAAAAGATTTTATGATTTCATTTATATTTTCACCAATAGTTTTTCCATTCTTAATTCTATCCCAGGTAGTATTTATGCCTTCAAAAATATCTTTTGATGCAGGCTCTCCATCAATGAATTGAAAATACTCAAACCGTGAACCACGCGAACCGGTTATTCCAAACCCCTGGCTTTTATGCATTGAACGGCTTAAAGCAGCAAGCTCCGTATATGATTTTCCTAAAAGCGGATTGTATTCTCCTACATCAACTTTTAGTAATTTACTTTTTTCAGAATCCGACGGCCGCCAGCTATTCCAGAAAATTCTTTTAGCCTGCCAGGGCTTAACGTAAGCAAGCTGCTCAGGAAATTTATTCGGATCGGCTGCTTCATGAAAAGCTTCTTTTGCAAGTATTGCGGATGCAGTATGATTACCATGCCCGCCTGAACCATCACCCGGAAACCTGGTTATAATAATATCCGGTTTATATTTTCTAATTATCCAGACTACATCACTAAGGACTGCTTCCCTTCCCCAGAATTTAAATGTTTCATCGGCTGACTTAGAATATCCAAAATCTATTGCACGTGAAAAATATTGTTCGCCTCCATCAATATTTCTTGCCTGCAATAATTCTTGTGTACGTAGAATTCCTATTTCAACTCCTTTTTCCGGCCCGATTAAATTTTGTCCGCCGCTTCCACGAGTTAAGGAAAGATAGGCTGATCTATATTTCCTGCCTTTAGAAAAATAAGCCATCAATCCGGTGTTTTCATCATCAGGATGTGCGGCTATATAAAGAACGCTTCCAAGAACGTTCAATTTTTCTAATGCAATTTTTAATTCTCCAGCGTTATCAATTTTAACAGGCTGTGAATAAAGTATTGTATTTATGAATAATACAATTAATACAATCGGCAAAACCTTAAATGGAATTCTTTTCAATCTTTTTTTTCCGTTAATAGTTTTATAAAATTTTGTTTGAAGTTACTATAAATGCTGATATAGTCATTCTGAGTGATTAGCGAAGAATCTACTTACCAATCAAAATCGAAAGATTCTTTAGTGGAAGACCTACCTGTCGGTAGACAGACTCCCTCAGAATGACCATTAATAGACTTATTAAAATGAACAATAAACTAAATAAATATTTTTATTCAACTGTTGAAACTTTAAAAGGAACTCTTAATTTTTCCCATTGAAGATAAGCATTGCATGAAGTT
>CAZRMA010000153.1:0-3162 GCA_964600655.1 uncultured Ignavibacteriaceae bacterium | reverse complement strand
AACTTTAAAAGGAACTCTTAATTTTTCCCATTGAAGATAAGCATTGCATGAAGTTCCGGCTAAATCATCAAAGCCATAAGTAAGCCATTCAGTGAATGGTGCTTCCTCAGCAGCAACATTAATTCTTAATGCATCTTTGCTTTTATCATATTTATAACTACCCCACAAAGTTGCGTCTTTATTAAAAACTACTACCCATACTTTTTTTGCTGGAATAAAATGCATACTGTATTTCCCGGCAGGCAATTTATTTCCGTTTATCATTACATCTTTACTTACTTCAAATGTAGTGCTTTCATTTGCTCCACCACGCCATGGGAAAGGCTTGTTCTCCGATTCATCATTACCCGGAGCCAAACCATAGGGAACCAGTTTCCCCCAAATTTCTCTCCCTTTAACTCCTGGCCTGCTGTACTCAATCGAAATTTCAGTATCAACTCCAATAGTCTGTGATACACTGGCTTTAAGACTTGCTCTTGGTTTATTGGATTGCTGCGCTTGAGTTGTGAATGATAAAAATGCAAACAGCATAAAAATATAAATCACCCCGCTGAAAAGTTTGAATTCTTTCATAGTGCCCTTTCGTTAAATTTGGATTTGTGACTGCTATAATAGGAATGTTTAAGTTTAGAATAAAGATATTAATAAAAATATAGTAAGAAATTTACCAGGGAATCGTTAGTACAAATTTATTTATTCATCCATTCTTTAAAGTCCGACGCTCTTTCTACACTAACTAAAGCCTCAACATCCTTCGGTTCAGTAGGACTCAATTCTATTTTAATTCTTGAACGTGAATAAGGAATCATATTCTTAATTGATTCGAATGAAATAATAATTTTTCTGTTAATGCGAAAGAACTTTTCAGGGTCAAGTGTTTCTTGAAGTTTATCTAATGTATAGTCAATTGGATAGGTGTGGTTTTGAAGTGTAGTAAGAAAAACATTTTTATCCATTGCGTAAAAATACGCAATCTCCTGTGTTTCAACCTTTTTTATTTTCTGACCGTATTGAACCAGAAATCTTTTTTTATAATCAACTCCCCTATCGTTTATGTTTCGGATAATTTCTTCAAAATCCATCAAATAAGATGTTTTAATATTTTTAAACTTGCTTAAACTTTCACGAAGATCTTCTTTTTTAATTGGCTTTAAAAGATAATCGATGCTGTTCAATTTAAATGCTTTGATTGCATACTGATCATAAGCAGTTGTAAAAATTATGGGGATATCAATTTCAACTTTGTTGAAAATTGAGAAACTTATGCCATCTTCAAGCTGAATATCAAGAAATATTAAATCAGGTTTGTTTTGTCGAAGCCACTTTATTGATTGCTCAACTGATACAAGTTTTGCAGAAATTTCGATCGAAGAATCAATTTCATTAATTAATTCCTCTAATCTTTCAGCGGCTAATTTTTCATCTTCTATTATTACTGCCTTCATAAATCAATTCAACTTGTTTTAGTTTTAATTTTTTATCCTTCAATTTCCAGTAAAGGAATTTTTGCTGTATAATCATTTTCAGATATCAAAAATTGCGGTTCTTTATTCCCGAGATATTCATATCTCTTTTTAAGATTATTTAATCCTACTCCTTTTGAATCAGATAAATTTATTTTTGGCTGAAGATTGTTTGTAACAATTAATACATTCCCCTCGTTATAAATTCTTAATTTCAATGGCTTGCCAGCCGAAGCTTTGTTATGCTTAAATGCATTCTCTAATATTGTCTGCAGCGCAAGCGGAGGAACATATTTATTCAGCATTGAAGCATTAACATTTATTTCCGTAAAAACAGCGTCTTCAAATCTTATCCTCTGCAAGTATAAATATGATCTTGCAAATTCCAGTTCTTCTTTCAATTCAATAACGGGTTTTTCAATTACATCCAAAGTATACCTATAAACAGAAGAAAATTCATCAACAAATTCCTGAGCCTTAAGAGTATCTCTTTTTATTAATGATGACAGCACATTTAGACTATTAAACAGAAAGTGAGGGTTAAGTTGATTTTTTAATGTTTCAAATTTATTAAGCGCATTTTCTTTCTGAAGCACTTCTGTTTTTACTAATGACTGTTGATTTCGCCTAAACCATATAAAAGCCTCTATCCCCAATACAATTATTACATTGATTATAATTGTAATGAGTGAATTATTAATTAAATTTTTCTTCAGCCCATCGTCATATGGCATTAATGCATTGGAAATTAATGTCACAATTGAACCGACAAATATTCCTGAAACAATAATTAAAATAAATTCCGATGGAAATCTTCCAGTAAGCCTTTTTGGTAATGGGAAAATCCTATCCAAAGTATTAATTATTTGAAGATCTATAAATATAATTAAAAGCCCGAAAACCGAAGTGAAAGCTGTACCTATAAAAAGTCTGATTAAAAAATTAGTAATGCTTTCAACCTGAATGTAACCGGTAAACATGTTGTAGGAAATAATTATCAATTGGATAAATACTGCAAAAAGTACTATCAGCAGAATTGTTTTTCTATTGAGTTTCATTTTCATATCTCAAAATTCGTTAAAAACTATTTAAGATGCTTGATTTTTTATCGGTCATTCTAAGGAGCAAAGTGACTTAGAATCTTAATACCACAATCTCTTGAAAGATACTTTGCTACGCTCAGAATGGCAGGATACTATTTCCGTCATTCTGAGGAGCAAAGCGATGAAGAATCTCACGCTCACAATGAAAAGCTAACATTATTAGAAAGACCAAGATAATCCAAAACCAACAGAAACATAATTTAGTTGTACAGATGTACTCACATTTTCTATATCAATATCTCTTGATAAAGAGCGATATCTGACACTTGGAAGCAAGAAAAATCTTTCATTCAAAGGAATCACTAAACCTGCTTCAGCCTGCCAGCCAAGCCCATGCCCTGAATCAATAATTATATCACCATCATTATTTTCGATTTCGATATGGTTATATGTTCCTCCTACCCTAAAAAGATATTTTATATCTGATTCTCCGATTGGATGAATGAATTGTAAACCAAAAGTGTATCCGGTTTCCTCGAAACTTGCATCTGGTCCGGAAAATGATTGATCTACTTCAAAATGATTCCAGCTCCACCCGACATAAGCTGCAAAGTGAGGCATAAAACGATAAGCTACTGTTCCCTCAAAACCGAAAC
>CAZRMA010000152.1:0-8592 GCA_964600655.1 uncultured Ignavibacteriaceae bacterium | reverse complement strand
CACGGTTTGTGAATTGCTTTGTTATCTTCAAGTTACCCTCTCTGAATATTAATGTATATTTTGCCTATTTAGGTGAAAATTCCTTGTGTACTATTTGATCTTTTGTGGGTTCAATAAGCTAAAAAAGGCTAATTATTTATTTTGACAAAAATCCAATCTAACTAATATAAGCAATGTTTTAATATGAAGTAAGAGAAAAATGCATGCACATAACTCTTTTCTTTAAAAACACGCTTTTCAGCACGTTTTTGAATTTTTCATAAAGAAAGCAAAATTTGCCTATTTTTCATTCTTTTTAGTTTAGACCCTGAAATGATGCTTTTTGTTTCGCTATTCAGAATAATAATTAATAATTCTTACAATTGCTTTGTTGCAGACCACGCAGTAAGGTTTTTTTCCTTTAGAAAACATGATACAGTCTATCATTGGACGATATAATCCTTTTGGCTGGTAGCCGGCTCCCTCAAAGGCTCCGACTTTACCATAAAACTGACTGGATTTTAAAAATCTATCTATAAGTGTGGAATGCTCTTTATCTTTATATGCATAATCATCTTCAGCTTTTCTAATTTCAGTAGGAGAAGATTTAAATCTTTTTAATTCAGCTATTCTACTATTTAATGCCCTTCTTTCTGCCTGCCATTTATAATCAATGCTGTCAAATTCGTTTTTTTCCCATGGAGTTGGGATTTGAATTCCCGGGGTTTTGTCTGCCACCCATTTTAATTTAGATTTATCTAACAGAGCAGTAATATTTGGTTCGACAGGCTCGACGGTTGGTTTATAGAAATTATTGTAAGATACATCTGAAGTATAGTATTCATCTGCTAGCCCGGCAAAAGAATGTCCGAACTCATGTAAGAATAAATAGTCGCTCCACTGATTATCGGTAGTGAAAGTGCAGAATGAATTATAAATTCCGCCGCCGCCATAACGCGAGTGATTAACCATAATTACTATTGCATCATAGGGAACAACTGCGGCTACGTTTCTTAATGCTTTATTATCTTCGGTTAATAAATATCTTTCCGAACCAAGCGAATTGAAAGTAGTGCTTAGAACCGTATTCTTAAAAATATTTGCTCGTGGTTCATCGGTGCCGCTTTCCTGAGAAGGTTTAAATACTCCATGGAAATTAAATTTAGATTTATTTGATTTATATGGTTCCATTTTAAAAAATGTCTCTGTAAAACTCTTAAGGTCCCTGGCGAATTTATTTTTTTCGTACGCTTGATATCCCTCGCCGATTATAGCTATATCAACTTTTTTATGCGGATCGCCGTTATCTTTGTCATCAAAGATATGTATTGAATTATCCGTGATTGATTCTTTAATAATTTTTACGTCATTTGGGTCTATAACAGATGAATAAATCACGTTAAGCATATTTTTATCATCCCGTTTTTCAACCACGAATCTTATTTTATTTTTTGGTGAAGGAATTATTGCGGATTCACTGTAAGCTTTCTGAACTCCTTTATGTGCATTATCACTTGTTTGGTACTCGCCAAAATAGCTGTCAAAACCTTTTGAGTATATAAGTGTGTTTGTAGAGTCATCATAAACTTTGAAATAATATTTCCCGTTGTTAAAATTGTCAATTAAATTTTTTAAGCTGCCTGCCCAGGTTCCGTAGTCATAAATTTGATCGAGAGTAATGAATTCGGATGTAGCGTTGCCGACATGAAAATAATCGATTCTCATAGTTTGGTCCGAAAAATACTCGTCAAAATTGACAACTTTTTGAGAGAATGAAAATTGGTTAATTATTAAAACCACAAATAAAATCTTTACAATCTTCATTTTATTCCTTGATAATTTATAATAAGTATAAAGAAATGGTTAAATTTAATGCTTAAATTAGAATAATAATTAAGGTAATTCAATACGTAATAATAATTTAAACTAAAACACATGACTAAATTCAAAATTCTTCTATCTGTTTGTTTAATAATTTTTATTTCTGGCTGTGCAACCCAGGAAGTTTTAAAAGAAAATGTTTCAATTTATAATAAGCTAAATGAATTTAAAGCTGACTTCACTAAAGGGAATTTAGCTTTTGAAATACCGGACAGATCAAAAGTGGATACTATAATTGTTGATTCTGTTAATAAAGATATTCAAATAAATCTTAGCAAAGAATTTGCAGCGCAGCCTTTTAGGGAAGATAACATAAATAAAATTTATTCATCGGTAAAATCATATCTCGGTGTAACATTAAGTGATTACAAAATTGAGATTAATTGTATTGGTTTCCCGATAGAACAACTAATTCCAAATTATTATAGAGGCGATACAACAGAATACGATTATTCAAGATTGCCTTCAGCTAAAGAAAAAGAAAGAATACCAATTGTTCAGAATACCAGCAAACCTAATTCAATTACCAATGGATTAGAAGATAGAAATATAATATTGTGGCACAGTCACGGCTGGTACTACAATATCAAAACTGAAAGATGGGAATGGCAGCGCCCAAGATTATTTCAAACGGTTGAAGACTTACTTCCAATGTCATTCACCATCCCATATTTAATTCCCATGCTGGAAAACGCCGGGGCAAATGTTTTTATTCCGCGCGAAAGAGATACACAGACAAATGAAGTGATAGTTGATAATGATAATCAAACAGATAAAAATCAAAAAAACTATTTAGAGATAAATGATGGTAAACATGGGACCTGGAAGAAGGGATTGGGAAAAGGATTTGCAGTTGGTAATCCGCCTTATGGTGAAGGAGTAAATCCTTTTAGACAAGGCACATTTAGAGTTTTTATCTCCGATACAAACACTTTTGCCCATGTTGAATGGGTTCCTCAAATTCCAGAGAACGGATATTATGCAGTCTATATTTCTTATAAATCATCTGATCAAAATGTAGACGATGCAAATTATACAGTTTATCATGCCGGTGGTAAAACGGATTTTAGAGTGAATCAAAAAATTGGCGGCAGTACCTGGATTTATCTTGGAGAATTTAAATTCTTTAAAGGAATGAACCGCGAAATAGGCAGAGTTGAATTAACCGGCGAAAGTAATGAAGTAAATAAAATTATTTCCGCAGATGCTGTACGATTCGGCGGCGGAGTTGGAGTAATTGAAAGAGGCGGCAGCACCAGCGGAAGGCCAAAGTTTGAAGAAGGTGCTCGATACTGGCTTCAATTTGCCGGTATGCCCGATACATTGATTTATAATTTAAATGATAATAAAAATGATTATAATGATGATTATCAAAGCCGCGCTGAATATGGTAATTATTTAATGGGTGCGCCTAATGGTCCGAATAAAGATAGAAGTAATAAAGGCCTCGGTATTCCTATGGATTTATCTATGGCATTCCATACCAATGCAGGGGATACTAAGTTCGATACAACATACGGTACACTTTCAATTTATAGTTTGGATGATTTTAAAACCGGGAATTTATTTCCGGATGGAATGTCAAGGTTAGCAAATAGAGATTTGGCAGATATAATTCAAACCCAAATTGTAAATGATTTAAGGAATAATTTTGATGACATCTGGAGAAGGCGCCAATTAATGAATGGAGATTATAGCGAATCCAGACGTCCAAACGTTCCATCGGTATTATTAGAACTGCTGTCTCATCAAAACTTTTTGGATATGCAGTTTGCTTTAGATCCGCGATTTCGTTTTGAAGTTTCTCGATCAATTTATAAAGGTATGCTGAGGTTTCTTTCTGCGCAGCATAATTTTAAATATGTTGTGCAGCCGCTGCCTATCGATCATTTCAGTTTGGAGTTTATCAATGATAATAGTATAAAAATGAAATGGAAAGCCAAACTCGATCCAATGGAAAAAACAGCGGTTCCGAATGGTTACATTGTTTATACAAGAATTGATAATGGAGATTTTGATAATGGACAGTTAGTTAAAGATACATCGTTTGTAAAAAATGATATTGAACCAAATAAAATTTATTCATTCAAGGTTACGGCTGTGAATGAAGGTGGTGAAAGTTTTCCTTCCGAAATTCTTTCGGCTGGTAAAGCAGACAACAGTAAAAACCCAGTTTTGATAGTAAATGCTTTTGATAGAATCTGCGGACCGCGGTCAGTAAAGACGGATAAATTTTCAGGTTTCTTAAATAATTTAGATGCCGGAGTACCCTATAAGTATGATATAAATTTCACAGGCGCTCAGTATGATTTTGATCCTAATTCACCATACATCTCAAATGATGCGCCGGGATTTGGTGCAAGCCATTCTAATTTTGAAACTAAAATTGTTGCCGGCAATACTTTTGATTTTTCTTTTATCCACGGCAAAGCAATTATGAATTCCGGTTATTCATTCGTTTCTTCAAGTGATGAATCAGTTTGGGATAAAAATATTAATCTTTCAAAATATAAATTTGTTGATATTATTTTAGGAGAAGAAAAAGAAATAAGCTGGCAGAAACCTTATGCAGACTCAGTAAATGGAAAACAATTCAAAACATTCCCATTAAGGTTTCAAAATGTAATCAGAAAATACACTTACGCTGGCGGGAATCTTTTTATCTCCGGGGCTTATGTTGGAACCGATCTTTTTACGAAAAGGGATACCGTAGATATTAAATTTGCAAAGGATGTTTTGAAATTTAGATTGGATGCAGGCTATGCTTCTGTTGATGGTGAAGTTGAAAGTAAAGGTGATTCGATTTTAGGTAAAAATCTTAAACTTCACTTTAACACAGAACTAAATGATTCAATTTATGCTGTGGAAGCACCTGACGCAATTTTACCGGTCAAGGACAGTAAAACTATTCTTCGTTATTCTGAAAATCAATTTAGTGCCGGTACTGCTTTTAAAGATAAATATGGAGTTGTCGTATTAGGATTTCCATTTGAAACAATTTTGGGAGAAAATGATAGAGATCGATTGATGCACGGCATACTAAATTATTTGGGACTATAACCGTTTATTGATAAGTTTCTTCTCGATTTTAAAGAAAATGATTAAAGGAATTTAAATGAAAAAATCTATTTTAATTATCTTGCTTTTTTTGTCAGGCTGCGCATTAGTTTTTGCTCAAGATAAAGATACGATAACAACGGAAAGCGGATTAAAATATATTGTTCTTGAAAAAGGCAGCGGCGATCATGCTGTAAATAACAAAGCTGTTGAAGTTAATTATACAGGTTATCTGACGGATGGAAAAATATTTGATTCATCCTTTAAAAGAAATGAACCAATTGAATTTGTGCTTGGGCAGGCACAAGTTATAAAAGGCTGGGATGAAGGAATTGCTTTGATGAATGTTGGTGATAAATACAGATTGATTATTCCCCCTGATTTAGCTTATGGAGATAAAGGTGCGGGAGATGCGATTCCACCTAACTCAACTTTAATTTTTGATGTTGAACTATTGAGTGTAAGTGAACCCAAAACCCCAATAACAGATGCACTTGTTGATGAAATAATTAACGGCGGAATAGATGCAGTGATTAAAAAATATTATGAATTAAAAAAGACACATCCGAACGATTATAATTTTAAAGAAAGCGAATTAAACACATTTGGATATCAATTATTACAAAATGGTAACACCGATGAAGCCATAAAAATTTTTACGGTTAATGCTGAAGCTTATCCTAATTCGTTCAACGTTTATGATAGTTTGGGTGAAGCATACATGGCAAAAGGAGATAAAGAAAACGCTATTATAAATTATAAAAAATCTCTTGAGCTGAATCCGGATAATGAGAATTCAAAGGATATGCTGCAGCAGCTTCAGAAATAAAATTTATATTCCTTCTTATGACCAAGAAGGAGTTTGGGATAAGTTATATTTAATAGAAACAACCTTCGAGGTTTAATTAGACTAAATTTGCTTTCAAAAAAGTTGTAAAACTACCATTTATAAACCTCGAAGGTTTTTGTACTTGAGTAAGTTTAGAAAATTTCTCACTCTTCAAAATACTCAACACCATTCCTATCAATAAAACCCCATTTGTCATTAATTCTTGCATAAGCTAAATTATCATCAAAGTCTTTAATTTCGTCATATTTAATTGGAGTTATTCCTTTCCCGTTTTTATCAATAAAACCCCACCAGCCGTTCAGTCCTACTTTTACAATTCCATTATAAAATTGCCCAACTTCAGTGTAATTATTTGGTATGACTTCTTTCCCTTCGGTATTTATAAATCCCCATTTCCCGTTCATCATTACCGACACAAGACTCTCTCTAAATTCAGCAAGCCTTTCATATTTAATAGGAGTAATTGTTTTTCCCTTCTTATCAATTAATCCCCACTTGTTATTTAGCATGATTGGGAATAAACCTTCATGATACTTTCCAATTTGATGATATTGAATTGGAATAATTTCTTTTCCTTCGGTGTTTATAACTCCCCATTTGCCTCCAAATACAAGCGTATCCTCGCCCTTCTTTTTTATACCTAAATTTACTTTTGCATATCCGTTATCAAAATCTTCAACATCATCGTAAACTATGTCTGTAATTTCTTTGCCTGATTCATCGATAAATCCCCACTTGCTATTCAATTTTACTTTAACAAATTTTTCGACATACACGCCCACTTGATCATATTTAATTGGAATTATAATTTTTCTATCTTTGTCACAAAATCCCCATTTATCACCTTTGCGGTAGGCTATTAATTTAGGCAAATTTAATTTCATCGTTATAAATCTTTCTCTCTTTTACAAATATTATTTTACAATATTAGAACACAATGATAATAATTAGAAAAATAAAAATGATATTAAAAATAATCGGTGTGAGCTAACTCTCATCGGTTTTAAGCCTTTTATCTGCAAATGAAAAAGATTTGGATTCACCTCAGTAAAATTTATATTAAATTATAATTGTTATTAAAAATTATTTTTTTATCTTCTTTAAAGCCAGAAGTAAAAATTATTTATTCACATTTCATTAATTAATTATGAAAAAAACAATTAAAATCATCGGAATTATTGTTGTAATTTTTATTGCACTTTTGATTATCCTTCCATTTTTCTTCAAGGGACAAATTGCCGATTTAGTAAAAAAGGAAGCGAACAAAAACATTAATGCAACTTTGGATTTTAAGGATGTGGGATTAAATTTATTCTCCCATTTTCCAAATTTAAGCTTAAGTCTTGATGGTTTAACAATTGTAAATAAGGCTCCATTTGAAGGCGACACTTTGGTTAGCCTTGCTTCATTTCAAGCCACCGTTGATTTGTGGAGTGTGATTGGTGGAGATCAAATTAAAATTGAAGGAATTACTCTTAAAGAACCCAAGATTTTTGTTTATTCAATTGATGATACAACTGCAAATTATAACATTTCTAAAGCTAATGCCGAAGAAGTAAAAACAACAGATACGTCTTCTTCCGGCGGAATGGCAATCGCATTAAAAAGATATTCAATTGAAAATGGAAGCATTGCATACCTTGATCAAAAATCTAATATGACTATGATCATCAGGGATTTGAATCATGAAGGCAAAGGCGATTTTAGCTCTAAAAATTTCACACTGGAAACCAACACAACAATCGGTCAAATTTCTTTTGAAAAATCAGGAATTAAATATCTGAACAAAGCTAATGTTGAAGCTAAAATGGATATAGCTGCTGATATGCAGAATAAAACTTTTACATTTAAAGAGAATGAATTCAGTCTCAACAATTTGAAATTGAGTTTTGACGGCAGCTTTGCTATGCCGGACAGTAATATTTCTATGGATATAAAATTTTCATCCGTTAATAATGACTTTAAGGATATAATTTCATTAATCCCGGCAGTTTATTCAAACAATTTTAATGATATAAAATCTTCAGGAAAGATGAGCTTGAAGGGAGAAGTGAAAGGAACTTATTCTGCAAATAACTTGCCTTCATTTAACATTAATTTAAATGTAGATAACGGAAAATTCCAATATCCAAAACTTCCTACTCCAGTTAATAATGTAGTTATGCAGCTTGATATTACTAATAGCGGCGGCAGCGCTGACAATACAATTATTAATATGAAAAAACTTCATTTTGATCTTGGCAGCGAACCTTTTGATGCTTCTCTTATGATTAAAACTCCGACGACTGCGCCATATGTTGATACGAAAATGAAAGGCAGAATTAATCTTTCAAATTTGAAAAATGCAATTTATATGGAAGGAGTATCAAAGCTGGAAGGAATAATTGATGCTGATTTTCATGCAAAAGGGACAATGGCAAATGCTGATACAAAAACTTTAGAAAATATTTCTGCAAATGGAAATATGAGTCTTACAAATTTTGTGTATGCAGGTAAGCAACTCAAAGATGAAATAAAGATCAGCAAAGCCTCTCTTAATTTAACTCCAAAGCAATTTACACTAAGTAATTTTGCAATGACAATCGGGAAAAATGATTTAAGTGCGTCTGGCCAAATTGAAAATATGATTTCCTATGTTTTAAGTGACGGCACCATAAAAGGCAATTTAAATTTATCATCTAACTATTTCGATTTAAATCCTTTCATGTCGAATGAAAATGAAACTGCGGCAAAAACGAACAAAAAGGATACAAGTAAGCTTCAGGCCGTTGCGATACCGGATAAAATCAATTTTACAATGAATGCTAATTTCAAAAAAATAATTT
>CAZRMA010000151.1:4499-8656 GCA_964600655.1 uncultured Ignavibacteriaceae bacterium | reverse complement strand
CAAATACAATTGCTGATAAATTCAGAGAAACTAGAATTGACCAGCAAAAAGAATCTATTAGATATTCGTATAATTTTATTGATCAGCAACTACAAAAAATTGATGAGAAACTTAAAGAATCAGAAAATGACTTGAGCAGTTATAAATCTGGTAACCAGATTGTTAAAATAGATGAGAATTCAAGTAATTTAGTCGACTTCCTTAGTAAACTGGAAGCGGAGAAAATTAATACAAATTTAGAATTAAGTGACTATGAAAATAAACTTGCTTCAATGAAAAAACAATATGATGATAATGGATTTTTTGATCAGACCACAATTTCATCCCAGGGAACAGGTACATCAAGCAGTTTATCCCCATTCGCTGATTTAATGAATAAGCTATCTGGACTAGAAGTAAAAAGAATTGAACTTTTACAAAAAAGAACTGAATCACATCCCGAAGTTATAAATCTAGACAATCAAATCAATGAAATAAAAAGAAAGATGTCTAGTTATAATCAGAATACATTCGGGGCCTACCAAATAAATATTAATGCCTTAAAATCTAAGGACAATAATTTAGATAAGCTTATTAAGCAGTACGAGATAAAAATAAAAAACTTGCCTTCACAGGAAACTAAATTAGCTGAATTGACCCGCGAAAAGGAAACCTATGAACAGGTTTTTAATATGCTTATGAGTAAAAGAGAAGAAATGCGGATGTCGGAACTTTCAAAGTTACAAGATATTATTATTGCTGAACCAGCTTATGAAGCCATTAACATGCGTAAAAAAATAAATCCTATTTTTGGCTTATTGTTTGGGCTAGTGCTGGGGGTTGGGATAGTGATTGGGCTAGAATCGATGAATAAAAAAATTACTGATCTTGATGACATTGAGAATGAATTGGAATTACCAGTATTTGCAATTATTCCTAAGTATGATAAGAATATTAATCAAAGTATTAAGAATTCAAATAGCTACAAAGATAGATTTGTTACTTTGATGGAAAATCAAGATGGTTTCCGCGAATCTTATCGTGTTTTGAGGACTAAATTAGCGTCCTCAACAGGTTCTGCGAAAAAAATAATTATGTTTACCAGTTGTGAAGAAAATAGTGGCAAAACAACGGTTGTAGCCAATCTTGCAATTTCTTTGGCTCAAGCAGAAAAAAAAGTATTGGTTATCGATTGTGATCTTAGAAAATCAAGGCTGACAGAATTGTTTGAAATTTCAAAAGATTCTCCTGGACTAATAACTTATTTAACACAAGACATTAACATTCCAAATATTTATAATTTGAATAAGAACTTTAGTAATGAGAATTCACTTAAGACTCTTAACATACTACCTTCCGGAGGAGTTACAGAAAATTCTAGCGATCTTTTAGGATCTGAAAAAATGGACAAACTTATTGAAATGATAACAGATTCATCTTATGACTATATTCTTTTTGATACCCCACCAATTACTCGAGTTGTGGACGTATTAGTTTTAGGCCGCCGTATCAAAGATGTGGTTATGATTATTCGTCCAAACCATACGATTAAAGATAGTGTCCATTGGGGAATTAAAGAATTAGGAAGGGAAGAAGTTAAGGTAAATGGATTAGTAGTTAATGCCTGCGACATAAAAAATTCCTACTTTAAACATACTTATGGTTATGGATACGGTTATTACTATGGCTATGATGATAATGGTGAAAAAAAGATTAAAAAGAGAAAGAAGAAATATTCTAACACTTATTCCTAAGTGATGCATAGATCATAAATGTTTAGAACTAAAAGCTACGCCTAATAATATTTTTCATTTTATAACTATACGCTTTGATTGATTTTAGTATTAACAAGGCTTTATATTATATATATTTACTGGGATATTAATTTTAATAACCGATAACAAATAATTAAGTATCCTTTGGAAAAGAATAATTCAAAAAATAATTGCCTTACAAATAGGTATATTGAGCATGAATAATTTTCCGCTTTCATAATATTCCATTGAATAATTAATTGCAAGCATATTGTAATTACTCGCGTTCACACTAAAACTCTCTCAAAGAATCTACTAATTCACTTATAAATCGAAGAAATAATG
Organism: uncultured Ignavibacteriaceae bacterium; assembly: GCA_964600655.1. Classification (GTDB taxonomy): domain Bacteria; phylum Bacteroidota; class Ignavibacteria; order Ignavibacteriales; family Ignavibacteriaceae; genus CAVSWT01. The sequence continues at coordinate 6,578 of CAZRMA010000151.1, read as the reverse complement.
AATTCTCATGGAAGATGCGGATAATAAACAAAATGGGTGGTAATTATTTGAATATAATTAATTTAAGGTGGGTTAAACTTTCCTCAATGTGTGGGGTATAAAAATTGAATTATAGTCTTGTGATTTGAGTAAATCAATAAAAATTTCCATAATTATTTCTTAGGTAATTAACCATAGATTTCTCAAAAAGCGATTAAATGATTTGAATTTTTTTATTGTATCCAAACAAATAATAGCTATTCATTAAAGAAAAAATTAGCATTATTTTAGATAGTGGACTTATAAGTCATAATAATAAATCTGAACAGATTAAAAAAAGATTGGAATTCGAATCCAAAATAGCTATGACCTATATTTAATCATTCGCCCAAAAAAAAGACGAGTAAAATTCTCGTCTTTTTTGTTTTAGAATATCGTCTTTGATTTTTATTTAACCAATAACATCTTCTTTGTCTGTGCAAAATCAGGGGTTATAAGCTTGTATAAATAAACCCCACTACTCAAATCGCTCGCATCAAATGTAACATTATATGTCCCTGCTGGTTTATTTCCATTCACCAAAGAAGCAACTTCAGCACCAAGAATATTATATACCTTTAATAAAACTAAACCATCTTGAGGAATTGAGAATTTTATAGTAGTACTTGGATTAAATGGATTAGGGTAATTTTGTGACAGCGTATAATTTTCTGGGATATCTGTTTTGGATTGTTTAGTATTCAAGTTATCATTTCCTGATTTATTAAATACATTATTATCGGTTGGAATAAAGGCAAGATCAGAAGTAAAAAGAACTTGATCTAACATAACAGTTTCCCCAGTTTCACCGGGTACGCCATAAATTGTTATTGTATGACTTCCAGAACTTAGATTCCCTAACGAAAGTTTGTTAAGCTTGTTACCTTCCCAATGCCATTTATTAAAGCTATTATCATCCCCACCAAATAATAACTTAGCATTATTATCAACTTGAATATAGAATGAACTTCGCGGACTTCCACTTGACTCAAAAAACATTCTACCCCATGCATACCATTGACCAGACTTATCGAGGTTAATTGTAAATTTAGCGGTACTATAAGTATTCAAAAAGTAAAGTACTTTTGATGCTATAGATCCGGTCTTAGTTTTTAAATGAACATCTCCATTAAGAATAGTATTATTAGCAGCATTAACTATGTTTCCACTATTCGAACCTTGACCAATATTATCAGAAGCAATTAAACTTGCATCCGAAGTAAGAAGAATTTGATCAAGCATAACTGTCGGCCCACTTTCACCAGCCCTTCCATAAATTGTTATGGTGTGACTCCCTGCACTTATATTTCCTAATGAAAGTTTACTTAACCCGCTACCTTCCCAATGCCATTTATCAAAGCTATTATTATCTCCACCAAAAGTAAGTTTGGGGCCATTGTCAACTTGCAAATAAAAGGAGCTTCTTGGACTTCCACTTGACTCAAAAAACATTCTTCCCCATGCATACCATTGTCCTGATTGATCTATATTAACCGTGAACTTTGCTGTACTATAAGTATTTAGAAAATAAATTACTTTTGTACCTAATGAGCCGGACTTTGTTGCTAATTTGACATCACCAGTAATCGAGCCTTTATCAGCCGAATAGATGAGATTTCCACTTGTGGTTTCCTGGCCAAGATTGTCGGAAGCAACTAAATCTGCATCTGAAGTGAGGAGAATTTGATCGAGCATGACTGTTTCACCGCTTTCACCAGGAACACCATATATTGTAATAGTATGATTTCCGGCACTCAAATTTCCTAAAGAAAGCTTATTTAATCCATCACCTTCCCAATGCCATTTATCAAAACTATTATTATCCCCACCGAATATTAATTTAGAACCACCATCAACTTGAATGTAAAATGAACTTCTTGGACTTCCACTTGATTCAAAAAACATTCTACCCCATGCATACCATTGTCCTGATTGGTCGAGGTTAACATTAAATTTAGCTGTGGCGGATGTATTTAGGAAATATAATACTTTTAGTCCAATAGAACCTGATTTGGTTTTTAACCTCACATCTCCATTTAACGTTCCATTGTCCGTGCTAAA